>JACYMF010000112.1 GCA_015272165.1 Cyanobacterium sp. T60_A2020_053 | reverse complement strand
CGATTTTTTTGTTGGTTCGTTTACATCCCCCGTTGATTTCAGTGGGTATTTTTTTGTTGAGAAATTCAACGGGGGTCTTTCACTCACATTTCAAGATAAAAAAGAAAATATGATCATAAAGTTATGGTACAATGTGTTGCAACACTTAGTCAAAAGGGCAAAGGGCAAGGGGCAAAGGCAAATTTTAAAATAGCTTGGACTACTATTGAATTTGCTTACGTCTTAAAAGACGAGGTTTTAAACCCTTTATTCTTCGATAAAAATTAGATTCAGCATGGCTAATTAACCCGTTGTCAACTACATTAGTTCACAACAACTTGATTGAGTGGTATTATTAGTTAATAACCTCAGTCAGGGTATAAAAGCCCATGATTGTTAATATATATCGATCAAATTTAAGTGTGATTTGGTCAAAAATCTTTTTGTTGCCTGAATCAATAATTGGTTAGGGTGACTACTAAATAAAACATAACATCAGTGCCGATGATCAATAACATTGTTATAAATTGTACTTTTTTCATTCAGACTTAGTTTTAATGATGTCAATCAATTAATAAAATATTCAGTTCCTACTCTAATTGACATTATTAAGGTGGGGTGTTAAAAAATATTTGAGCAAAGATTGCTTTCTAACTAAATAGTCTTAATCAACAATTATTTTTTAATTAGCATTATCCCCCATTCGCTCAGGAATATGTGAAGTGATTACACTTCAAACATTAATCAAGAGATAGCAGTAACTACCAATAATCTAATAATTTCTATGACAAGGTATCAGTTTAAATTTAGATATACAGTCATTATCAGCATTATTTTAGGAATAAAGATTAAGACTAAATATTTCTAAAAAATGTTGTTTAAATATGAATAAAAAGGTATATAGCAATCATCATTTTTATAGCGTACAAAATAATCCTTCTCTATCCTCACCGAAAAAAAGTGAAGCATCTAGTATTCTCGCCTTTTTGAAGTAGGATAAGAGGGAAAATAAGAAACAATAAATGTACCTTATAATCATGAAACACGCTATAATAACTGAGTAAAAGATGTTAATTACTCAACGTTAATTCTTTTTAAAGATTAGGTTGTAGCGGTGTATTTTATATTTTCTCTTAATTTCAAAACAAGTAAATCAACATAATTAAATTGGTATAAAAAGAATGATCTAAAAAGGAACTAGATTACCTTACTTTCCTTGTTAGTTTACCAAAATAAAAACCACAATTAATGTTGCAAATTTACTTGATAGTTTAACTGTGTGTAAGAAACAAAGAATGATCAGAATTTTAAATTTTTCGAGGAGTATTGAATGTCAAAACAAATAATCATTGCAGAAAAAAATCAGATTGCTGCGGTATTTGCCGAAAATCAAGTTCAAGAATTAGTCGTAGCTACAGGAAGTCAACAAGTGGGAGACATCTATTTAGGCAAAATTGAAAATGTCGTATCAGGAATAGATGCAGCCTTTGTTAATATTGGTGGTGCTGATAAGAATGGTTTTATCCACGTTTCAGATTTAGGACCATTACGTTTGCGCAAGACATCTGGGGCGATTACTGAGTTATTAAGCCCTCAGCAACCAGTGTTAGTACAAGTGATGAAAGAGCCTACTAGCAATAAAGGACCTCGTTTGACGGGGAATATTAGTTTGCCGGGGCGCTATTTGGTGTTAATGCCTTACGGCAGAGGTGTTAGTCTTTCTCGTCGTATTAAAAATGAGGCGGAAAGAAATCGGTTGAGGGCGCTGTGTATTCTTTCTAAGCCTCCGGGTATGGGGCTTTTGGTGCGCACGGAAGCAGAAGGAAAAGCGGAGGAAAATATCCTTGAAGACTTAGATTTTCTGCAAAAACAATGGGATAAAATTCAACAGGAAGCGAATACGGTTAAAGCGCCCTCCCTCCTCAACCGAGATGATGATTTTATTCAGAGAGTATTGCGGGATATGTATAGCGATGAAGTAGATCGCATCGTGGTGGATAGCGACAACAGCGTTAAGCGAGTGAAAAAACAACTTAATGATTGGAATGCTAGTCGTCACCCTCAAGGGGTAATCATTGAATGTCATCAGGGTTATACTCCTATTTTGGATCATTTCCGCATCAGTAGCGCCATCAAAGAAGCTCTCAAACCTAGAGTTGACTTACCATCAGGAGGTTATATCGTCATTGAGCCTACCGAAGCATTAACCGTTGTTGATGTAAACTCTGGTTCTTTCACCCATTCTGCCACCTCAAGGGAAACCGTATCTTGGACAAATACCGAGGCAGCCACAGAAATCGCCCGACAGTTAAAACTTCGTAATATTGGTGGTGTTATCATTGTGGACTTTATCGACATGGATAGTCGCCAAGATAAACTGAAATTAATTGAACATTTTAACCGAGTGCTGAAAAATGACAAAGCAGCGCCTCAAATTGCTCAGTTGTCCGAGTTGGGATTGGTGGAATTAACTCGTAAACGACAGGGGCAGAATATTTATGAACTATTCGGACAGACTTGCTCCCATTGCGGTGGTTTAGGTATTGTGGCAAATTTACCCGGACAATCAGCGCCCCTCAACCTGAACACCTACGGGCAACCGGTGATTATTAATAAGGGTGTAGAAAGACCAGTTATTGATGAAAAACCATTGGTTATTATTGAAGAAACTAATAACGAAGACGAGGTATTAGAGCCACAAAACGGGCGCCGTCGTCGTCGTTTGGATGAACCAAAAGAAGACTTGGTTTTAACCAACGGTAAAGGAAATAAGGGTAATCAAACGGAGTCAAAACCAGAAAGGAAAGAGCGTAGTTATCTACCCCAGCGCACTTCCCGTCGAGATGAAGCTATCCTTGAAAAAGTAATCGTGGAGATGACAGAAGCAGAGCAGGATATTTATGCCATGATGGGGGTGTCTCCCTTGGTTCATTTGGGGCGCGAATTTAAAGACCCTAAATCAGTTTTGGTTTATGTACAAAATCCCACCGATAAGGGTAATCAAACGGACGAGACTGAAGAAGAAGAAGATACGGTTATTTTTTCTTCTGATGAAAATATCGATATTCCCCTTGATAGTAAAGATGAATTACCATCTTTATCTTTGGAAGATAGCGAAAGTTTAGCAGAAATTGAGGAAGAATATACGGAAATTGAGGATGATGAGCCAAAAGTTATCACCCCAGAAGTAGAGGCGGTAACTATTGTTAGCGAACCTCAAACCATTGCGCAAATGGTCATAGAAGAAGCTCTCAAGGGTGATCGACCGGTGGTGCGCGCTAGACGCCGTCGTGGTTCTAAAATGGCTAAAAATTCTGAGGAATAAGTTTTTTATCTCTCGCAAAGGCGCGAAGGCGCAAAGGTTTTCAAGGGTTGAACAAAATTCAACCCTTATTTATGACAAAAGCCTTATCCGATAATTACTCATTGTCAATTGTCCATTAATTATCCTATAGGTCAATGCCTTCAATATGTTTGGCAACGGTTTGCACGTCTTTATCACCACGCCCAGAACAATTAATCACGATTGACACACGCCCTTCTAACTGAGGACAAAGTGTTTCAAGGTAAGCAAAGGCGTGGGCAGTTTCTAGTGCGGGGATAATGCCTTCTAATTTACAAACCAACTGGAAAGCATCTAAAGCCTCTTGATCTGTGATGCTGTAATACTCCGCCCTACCTTCATCTTTCAAGTAACTATGTTCTGGTCCTACACCCGGATAATCTAACCCGGCACTGATGGAGTGCGCCTCTGTTACCTGCCCTTGATTATCTTGCAATAGGTAACTCATAGCGCCGTGTAATACCCCCGGTTGTCCGGCGGTAAGGGTGGCGGCGTGTTTCCCCGAATTAACCCCACTACCGGCCGCCTCAACGCCGATTAAGCGCACTCCACCATCACCCACAAACTCGTAAAATAAGCCCATGGCATTAGAGCCACCGCCCACACAAGCGAGGAGAATATCAGGTAAACCGCCCCACTTTTCCAAACATTGAGCGCGAGTTTCCTTGCCGATTACTCCGTGAAAATCTCTCACCATCATGGGATAAGGATGAGGACCTGCTACAGAACCGAGAATATAGTGGGTATGTTCTACATTTGTCACCCAATCTCGAATGGCTTCGGAAGTGGCATCTTTTAACGTACCATTTCCAGCGGAAACTGGTTGTACTCTAGCGCCCAACAAACGCATCCGAAACACGTTGAGCTTTTGACGCTCCATATCTTCCACACCCATATAAATGACGCAATCTAGCCCAAAACGAGCGCACACCGTCGCCGTAGCTACTCCATGTTGTCCAGCGCCCGTCTCGGCAATAATACGTTGTTTGCCCATTCTTTTCGCCAGTAATACTTGCCCTAAGGCGTTGTTGATTTTGTGGGCGCCGGTGTGGTTTAAGTCTTCCCTTTTCAGGTAAATTTGAGGGGATGCCTTCTCAGTTTGATAGTGTTGGGTTAGTCTTTCGGCAAAATAAAGGGGATTTGCCCTGCCGACATAATCCTTGAGAAGATAATTTAATTCTTTGGTAAAATCAGGATCGTTTTTATATTGATAAAAAGCGGTTTCTAATTCACTGAGCGCTGGCATGAGGGTTTCGGGAACATATTTTCCGCCATATTTGCCAAAGCGTCCAAAGTTATCGGGTACTATAACTGATTTTGTGGTGGTTTTGATGGGTGTTACGGTCACTTTAATTATTTTTTTTACTATTTCATCTAACTTTTATTATACTTAGGGTGTGGTTCAATTGATAATTGATAATTGATGATGGGTTGAACATTGTTCAACCCCTACGGACTTTTTTTCTTCCCACCCTTCGTAAGGGAGGGTTGGAGAGGGGTTAGGGGTGAGGGCAAAATACTAAAGTAAATTAAATTCTTTTAGCGCTGGTAAAAAATTGCGATTTTCATGGCTAGGATGACTTAATTTTATTAAAGCAAATCTTTGTAATGGTGTTAATTTTTGCCACTTTTCTATAGAGATTTTAACATCAAATTCTTGAGCTTTTTCTTGCACTGATTCAGGAATTGTCTGCTTATTATGCCATGCAGGTTCTTTTTCAACTGGAAGGGAGGGCGCTGGTTCCCCTGTTTTTGCTATGACTAAATCTTGTACAAATCTTCGATAATTATTAATATCTGTTTCTATTTCACAAGGCATTTTTACAACTGTTTCTCTTTCTAATTGTGAAAATTGATGCCAGTGAAATAATTTTAGTTTTACTCCGCAGGTGTCTAATTTCATTCTGACTATCATGGGAATACACCGCAATGATTCTACAAAATCTGATTCAAATTCAAAAAAATAATTCATAAGCTCAGTAATTAGGAGTTAATAAAAAAGTGATGTAGTGAGGGTAATTGACAATTGATAATGGATAATTAAAAATTAGAAGAATTTATTTTCTCACTGTAATATCTGTTGTTTTGTTTTTTTAATGCTATCTTTGTCCTAACAGTGTTGTTTTTTCCTATTTTTTGTCTCTTATCCTATGCTTAAACCCTAAATAATCCTCAAGAGAATGAGACATATTCCACCTCCGCCAGAATCTTATGCCCAAAAATAGGACTTACAGCAATTTTCATTTCTTTAAACCACACTTAGCATTCTTCTTTGCGACTTGGCGACTTTGCGAGACATAAAAAATGTGGTTTATTCATTAGAAAAGCGCTGTAAAGATTCTGGAGTCAATACATCTACCTTACGCTCAAATAATTCTTCGAGGAAAAAGCATAAATTCATAAAATTCATAAAAGTTTTTAATGAGGGATCAAACTCTACTAGCAAATCAATATCACTTTTTTGTGTTGCTTCCCCTCGCACAAATGAACCAAACAAACCACATCGTCTTACTCCATAATCTTGCAAAGTCTTTTGATGTTTTCGTAACTGGTGAAAAATATCGTTTTTACTCATAAAGACAAAAAAGATTTTATGTATCAGGTTGCCCTCGCCGTTGAACTGTTTTATCAACACCTAATTATCTACTTTTCATTATCCATTGTCAATTATCGATTAAATTCATGCTTAATGTGCATTCACTAATTGCATGAGTTGCTAGAAATAGGAATAAATAGTAGTTAAAGTTACAAAATATTACATTAAAGACCTTTAGACTATCTTCTTTAAGGATTTGAGTATCAGTTGTAGAAAATGTCCACAAAAACCCTCTGTCCATATTGCGGTGTCGGTTGCGGTTTGGAAATCGTTACGAAAGGTCAACAATCTAAAATAATTGGCGATCGCAATCACCCTTCTAGTCAGGGAATGTTATGTGTGAAGGGCGCTACTATTCTGGAATCGTTGGATAAAGATCGTTTACAATATCCTCTTTATCGTAAGTCATTGGATGATGATTTTGAGCGGATTAGTTGGGATGTTGCTTATGATTTAATAGTCGAAAAAATTATCACTGCTAGGGATAGTTTGGGAGTAGAAAGCATTTGTATGTATGGCTCAGGGCAAATGCAAACGGAAGATTATTACGTTGCTCAAAAATTACTTAAAGGCTGTTTGGGTACTAATAATTTTGATAGTAATTCTCGTTTATGTATGTCATCGGCAGTATCGGCTTATAGCCAAAGTTTTGGGGTGGATGGGCCACCTTGCAATTATGAGGATTTAGATTATACTGATTGTGCTTTTATTATTGGTAGTAATACGGCGGAGTGTCATCCTATCGTGTTTAATCGTTTGTACAAACAAATTAAGGGTAATCCCAAGGCTAAGATGATTGTAGTCGATCCTCGTTGCACGAAAACGGCGGAGGGCGCTGATTTACATTTAGCTATTAATCCGGGTAGTGATATATATTTACTTCATGGTATGGCGCATTTGATCGGGCGCTGGGGGGGCATTAAACAGGATTTTATCGATAATCATACGGATGGTTTTGCAGAATATCAAGAGGTTATTAAGGGTTATACCCCTGATGTGGTGGCTTCTCTGTGTGGGATTAGTAGGGAAGATTTAGAAAAATCTGCTCGTTTTTGGTTAGAGTCAGAGAATGTATTATCTTTGTGGTCAATGGGTATTAATCAATCTTCGGAAGGCACGGCAAAAGCTCGAAATATTATTAATTTACACCTAATGACGGCACAGATAGGGAGGGAGGGCGCTGGACCTTTTTCTTTAACGGGGCAACCTAATGCCATGGGAGGGCGCGAAACGGGGGGGTTAGCTCATATTTTGCCGGGTTATCGCAGTGTTAAAAATCCTCAACATCGTCAAGAATTGGAAGAATTATGGCAGTTACCGCCTCAAAGTATTTCTCCGCAGGTAGGTAAGGATGCTTGGCAAATCATTACGGATTTAGAACAAGGTAAAGTTGGTTTGTTATGGATTGTGGCAACTAATCCAGCCGTTAGTATGCCTAATTTACGGCGCGCCCAACCAGCATTGAAACTATCTCCTTTTACCGTTTATCAAGATGCTTATTATCCTACGGAAACCAGCGCCCTTGCCCATTTATTATTACCGGCTTGTCAGTGGAGTGAAAAAACTGGTACGATGACTAACTCTGAGCGAGTTGTCACCCTCTCTCCGCAAAGTCGGAGGGCGCTGGGAGAAGCCAAAGCAGATTGGGAAATTTTTGCTGAGGTAGGTAGAAGATTAGGTTATGAAAAATATTTCAATTTTGCCAACTCAGGGGAGGTATATGGGGAATATGTACAAACTACTAAAAATCGCCCCTGTGATATGTCTGGTTTAAGTCATGAAATCTTAACAGAATATGGTGCGATGCAGTGGCCCTTTCCAGAAAATAGCGATCCAGTTAAGGATAAATACGGCAAAAGACTTTATACTGATTTTAAATTTTATACTGGGACGGCGCGCGCTTTATTCTTAGCCTATCACCCAAAAGGTTTAGCCGAATTGCCCGATGAGGAATTTCCTTTAATTTTAACTATCGGAAGATTATATGGACACTGGCACACCATGACGCGCACGGGGAGAATTGAGAAAATACAAAAGATGTACCCTGAACCATTATTAGAAATTAACCCCAAAAATGCCCTAGAATTAGGTTTAGAAAAAGAGCAAATGGTTAAAGTAATTTCTCGCCGCGGAGAAGGAATATTTAAAATCCAAATTACTGATCGCATTACAGTTGGTACAATATTCGTACCAATGCACTGGGGGAATTTATGGGCGGAAAATACTGAGGCAAATGCCCTAACTCACTCGATTTCCTGCCCTGATTCTAAGCAACCAGAATTAAAAGCCTGTGCCGTTAAAATAATTAGGCTTTCCTAAATAGGGTTTGCTGAAAAAGTATTTTGGTGAGGGGAGGTGTCAGGCTTCGGGTGTCAGGTTTCAGGTGAAATGCTTATAAATTTAAGACTTTAGCCAAATAGTTATTTTTCATAAATTGCTCATTTGTATCAATTATTTTTGATTCGGATGGAAAAAATAGAGTATTTTTAGAGAAAAAAGTCAATTTATGACACTTTTTGTTATGAGCGGACTTGACATAACTCAGAAGTTTTGATTCATCATTGTCAATTATCCATTATCAATTGTCAATTTGCCCTCATGACTTTACTTTTTCCTCAAGCCCTATTTATTTTTCACTGAAAGTATTAATCTTTACTTGAGAATTACCTAGATTAGTTGATACACTATTCGGTAGATTTTTTCTTAATTTTGATTGAAAATATAACCACTTAATTGGAGTAGTAAATAGAGACTTAAACAAAAAATAAACAGTCTTTATTTCCGATGGAGTCGTCATGGTTGACCAAATATTATTTTGACCATAAATTTTATTAATTAACTGGCGAAATTGTGCTAAATTGGATAGCTCAAAATTAATTTTCAACAGACTATAGGTATGATGGTATTTGACGGAAGAAACAGCGCCCTTCACACAAAAATTATCCATCATAACTTCTAAATTATCTTCTGCTCTAAAGTTTGCTCTAAAATTAAGTTTAATTTCAACACCCTGATCAGAAATTTGAGTAATTATCGTGTCATAAATATAACCATTATAAATAATTTTCGCTGATTCACAAACTTTGAACCATTGATAGTTTTCAGGCTTCGGCACATCCAATAGCGCCCACAAACTGAGAGCGATAATCCCTATATTATAAACATTCCAAAATAAAATTAAACCAATACCTCCCGCCGTATTAAATTCTCCTAAAACACCAGCTTTAATAAAGCCAATAATACTAATAAGATTGACAATATTAACAGCAAAAACAAAAAATAAAGGAGTCGCTAAAGACCAATTAAAATAATAACTATCTGATTTTGTACCTTTAGGAGTAACTTTAAAAATAGACGAAAAAGGAGTGATTAAAGTTTGCACAATTTCCCAAGCTACTGGAAAAGTTGTAATGATATTATATATTTCTGAAATCATTGCCGAGCGACTCTTAAAATTAAGCCAAGCAAAAGTTCCTACTTGTAAAAAATAGTAAGGTAAAACAAAATAAATAATCTCAGAAACACTTGCTTTGATGGGAATAATTCCAGCCGTATAAGCAAGAGGTAAAAAGAAAATTAAAATCCTTAACGGGCTAGTAAACCATTGCATGATACCCTCAAAATGAGTTAATCTCTGCCCAAAACTTAACCCTTTGATAGTGAGGGGATTTTCAGGGATAAATAATGATTGCATTGTACCTCTCGCCCACCGTTGTCGCTGACGAATATGTCCAAAAATATTTTCTGCAGTTAACCCAGCGCTTAAACTCTCATTGAGATAAATCACTTCATAACCCTGCGCCGCCAATTTTACTCCCGTATGATAATCTTCACTGAGGGAATTTTGACAAAATCCCCCTACTTCCATCAAATATTGTCTTCTGACTACAAAAGAACTACCATAACACAGCGCACTCCCCCAACTATCACGGATGACTTGATAATGACGAGAGAAAATTTCCACATCGGGAGGAAAATCATTTTCTAAACCTAAATTACGCGCCACTGGATCAGGTGTATAGAAACTTTGATAAGTTTGTATAAGGGCAATTTTTGCTTTTTGAAAAAACCCAACGGTGCGACTGAGGAAAGGGCGCTGGGGCATAAAATCAGCATCAAAAACAGCAATTAATTCACCATTAGTTAATTCTAAAGCATGATTTAGATTACCAGCTTTTGCGTGTAAATTATCAGAGCGAGTAATATATTCACAGTCTAATTGACAAGCTAATTTAGCTATATCATGGCGATCTCCATCATCTAAAAGATAAATTATTTTGTTATCATAATCTATATTTTGACAAGCAATAATCGTTTTTTTTATAATTTCTGCTGGTTCATTATAAGTAGGGATTAAAATATCGACACTAGGCTGATATTGCCCTATTATAACAGTTTGTTGCATTTTATCAGCTTGATGATTACGAAATTTTAGTTTTAACATCAATATATTTTGTAACAAAGGACTAGCTACAAAAAATAATTCTATTGCCAATAAAGCTAAACTAAAAATACCTGTAACAGGATCAATTAAATTTAAACTAGATAAACAACGCCAAACAAGATAGCGCCCCATAAATAATAATAGAATGCTAATCATTAGCCATCTTGACCATAGCTTTTGTTGGGGTGATATTTTAGTCGTAATGGTAACGATGATGGCAACTATAACTGTAGGTAAAAATAAGAAATAAGATTGCTGAAATTGAGGGACTCTTAACCACTGAGAAGGAATTTCTTGGAATAAATAAAAATTACCAAAAAAATCGATTAAAGTTTGATTACCGCCCCACCATAAGCCACATAAAGTCACCAAACCCGTTATTATCAAAAAAATAACACTAGAGGCAGGATACACATAAAAACGAGTTTGCCTTTTCATAATTTGATTCAAAAATTAGTATCTTTTTGTATATTGACGACCATAGATAAAATTTGGGTCAGAATAAGATGAGAAAAACTTAATTTTGCACGACAACTTATAACTTGCCTCCCAATAAATTGCCTCCATAGGAAATTGGCGAGAAAATAATATCAAGTTCACATAATTAGTTATTAAAAATTGTATCTTCGCAATTTCCCCATCGTGTAATGAATTACACGGAACCAATAGTATCCCATTCAATAAATTGAGCTAAGATTATTTTTAATTTATCTGTAAGTGATCAAACAAACTCGACATAATAGCAAAATTCTGCTATACGAGGATAGCAAAACCTTATAATTATCAATTGTTCATTATCCATTGTCCATTGTTACGATATGATTTCTTGCCATAAACTCTCATACACTGTTAAACTTTCAGTATTTAAAGGTTCAATAAAATCACAATTGTCAAGTTTATTTAAAGATAAAGTTTCTGCTTTTGTGTTATTTTTTGTTTCTGCTTGAATGGGAGAATAACCATCAGTAAATAAGTTAATACTTTTAGCTGAATTTTTCTGCCAACAATAATTAATCCATTGATAAATATTAGTTAATCTGCCTTCATTTGTTGCCTCATTAATAGGATTTACCCAAATATCCGCCCATAAACTTGTGCCAGATTTAGGGATAATTGCTTTGAGGTTTTTTTGAGTATTTAATACGGGCAAAATATCAGTTGACCATCCCACAGCTAATGAGGTGTCACCATTAATTAATGGCTGTAAATAGTTGGTAGAATCATAAAATTTTACTTGTTGATTTAGTAATGCTAATTCTGTTTTTAATTCCTTAATTTGATTGATATTTTCTTCATTGTAAGAATAACCTAATTTTTTAAGAATTAAACCGATAATTTCCCTTGGTTGATTTAGTAAAGAAATTTTACCTTTTAATTCTTCTGCCCATAAATCTTGCCAGTCTTGAGGTCTAAAATTAAGTTGATCTTCTCGGTAAACTATCATGGTACAACCCCAACGATAAGGCGCACCCCACACCATGCTATTATCATCTAAATTACCCAGATTATTTCTAGTGACTAATTGCTGAAAAATAGGGGGAATATTTGCCCAATTTTCTAATTTTTTAGTTTCTAAAGGATTGATTAATTTTTCTATAATAGCAGATTTTAACCAATAATTCCCTAGGGTTACTAAATCAGAAATTTTATCGGGCGCTGAATCTCTGTTAATAAAAGGTATTTTAAACCTAGATTTGTCTTTTCTTTCTGAGGTTTTACCTTGCCATTTAAGGAGGAAATCATAAATTTTTTGTAAATTTATTTGTGGTTGTAAATTAATAATTTTTTGTGTACCAAATTCTTTTTTAAAAGCAGAAATTAATTGAATAGGAATAGAATTTTGTAATAAAAATATTTCTAAATCTGCTTGGTTTTCACAACCCGTAATTAAACTGCTGAGGAGGAGGGCGCTGGATGTCATTAAAAAAGAACGACGATTAATCATAATATAGAGTATCTGAATAAAATATTACTCCCCTCTCCCGTGGGAGAGGGGTTGGGGGTGAGGGTAAAGGGTTTTAATGCCGACTTTGTAAAAACCCTGCTTTTAAAAGGGGGATTTAGTGAGACCATTCTGTATTTCATCACCATAATGATTATATCTTGATATTGAAATTGCCAAAATCATCCTCATTCAGGGTAAACTAAATCTAGTCAAGTTAGTTGAGTTAGAGTTAATATTATGCCTCCTCGTTGGCCCAGAGAACCAGATCGCCAGAACGATCTACAATACCGTAAATTAGATGATCGCATGAATTTTGCCGTTCATGTCGCTTTCTTTCTAGCCTGTAATTCGGGAGTGTGGTTTTTTCACAATTTACAGCGCGCGTCGTGGGAGTGGATAACTTGGTTTAGTGGTATTTGGGGCGCCCTTCTCCTCTTACATTTATTGTATATCGGAGTAATTGCTGATTATAGCTATAAACAAGAGAATAAAGAATAAATACACAAATAATCTCAATGTTTGAATGAGGGGTTGAAACCCCTTATTTGGCAAGTTTGATGTTAAAATTGGTACAAAAGTTATGTAGTTTCTTTCAGCGTATAAATTATTCTAATAATGACTGAAGTTAAGCAGATAAACAATAAGAAAGCCGTTGTTGAGACTTATGATTTAACTAAAACTTATGTGACAGGATTTTGGTTAAATAAAAAAATCCCTTCGCTAAAAAACTGCACATTACAAGTATTTGAAGGGGAAACTTTTGGTTTATTAGGTCCAAACGGTGCAGGAAAAACTACTTTATTAAAAACTCTTTTAGGTATTATCAAACCCACTTCTGGAAAAGCCTTTTTATTAGGAAAATCATTAGGAGATAATTCTGTAAAAAAAAGGTTAGGTTATCTTCCCGAAAATGCTTACTATTATGAATTTTTAACAGGATGGGAATTTCTAAACTTTATTGGTGATTTATTTCAGATTCCTAGTCAAGAGAAAAAGCGTAGAATTATCGAGTTATTAGACTTAGTCGGATTGGCTAAAAATACCGCACAAAAAAAACAATTAAGGCAGTATTCTAAAGGCATGATGCAAAGAGTAGGTATGGCACAAGCGTTGATTAATAACCCTGAAATTGTCTTTTTTGATGAACCAATGTCAGGTTTAGACCCCATGGGACGGTATCAAGTTAGACAAATTATTTTATCTCTAAAAGAGCAGGGAAAAACTATCTTTTTTAATTCTCACATTTTAGCTGATGTCGAAAAAATTTGCGATAGAATTGCAATTTTAGGACGGGGAGAATTACTTAATATTGGTTCTCTTGATGACATTTTAGGCACTACTAAAAATTATCAGGTAGTCGTTAAAAATATTTCTGCATTACGGCTTCAGGATTGGTTAGATAATATCAGACAAGAAAATGATTTATGTATCGGTGAATTAAAGTCTAATCCTGAAGATTTTATGGCTTTTTTAAGGGTGGAGGGCGCTGGATTAATCAGCATGAATTTAGCAAGAGAATCCTTAGAAGATTATTTTATTCAACAATTAAAAGAAAAAGGCATTGTTTCCAGTCAATAAATATTTTTTTCCAAAAATTATTGATCAAAATAAACACTCTATACAGTTAAAATACAAGATTATATGGAGGTGGTAAACCTTTATAATTGTCAATTATCCATTGTCAATTTGCCCTCACGACACCACTTTTCCATTAACACTCAGATAATATCTATTATGGTAAAGACTTCGCCGCCGCATTCGCCAACTCCGAAGCAACTTCCATCGAATAAGGCTTGATTAACCACCAAATTAATGGAGATAGCCACCCCTTGAGAGTGATAGAATAAACAATATAACTACCACGCAAGGTGGACTCCATGTGATAAGTAATTCTTTGCTCAATACCCGGAATTGCCAATAAACGAATACTCAGAAATTCACGAGGGCGTACATTTTCCACAAAAACCCGAATTGGAATTGGTGTTAAACGAGTAACTACCCGAAAAATTAAACCAGGTTTAGGGATTAAACCCTTTGGTAACTTCGTTTTTTCAAATAAAGGATGCCAAGACATATCAGCCAGATTAATTAGACGATGCCAAACCACATCCACTGGCACATTAGTCATGACTCGATAAGTTTTATATAAAGAACATTGACATAAGAGTTTTTCTCCGTCAGCTAGTAATTTGAAAGAAAAATTAAAGATCATGATGATTGATTATCCCACTATATTGGAGTGAGGAAACTTATCTAATAAACTAATCAAATGGTCAAAAGTAGGCTTTTGACACAATTTTTTTAACTAACTTGTTATTATAACCAGCGCCCTTCACCATCAATGATAACTTTTTTAATAAAATCAGCGCCTTTTACCCTCAATAATAATTGTTTTAATCAAACCAATAAAAAAAGAGGAAATTTATTTCCTCTAATTATATTAATTATTTTAAAAGTAAAACTAACGTAACTTAACAATCAAACGACGTTCAGGCTCATTACCTTGACTTTCTGTAGTTAAATCATCAGAAGATTCCAACATACTATGAATTTGTCGCCTTTCCACCGAAGATAAATAACGAATTTCCTCCGGCATTCCCGTTTGTCGAACTCTCGCCGCCGCTGCTTGTGCAATAGCAATCAACTCCGCCTGACGACCAAGACGATAACCATTCAACTCCACCGTAAAAAAGCAGGGCAAATTTTCCCCTAAATTAACATTTAAAAGAGAATTAGCTAAGTATTGAATCGCATCAATAGTATCCCCCTTTTTACCGATTAAAGCACTGATTTGATCCGCATTAAAATTACGCTCATCCATAGTCAACCAACAAGAAATTGTTTGTTGACCATTGTCCTCAATTCTGCCCACCTGTACATCAGTAGGAACATTCATCAATTTCAGGAGAGTTTGTAACCAGTGCTGACCCCGTTGGATTTGTTCATCCATAATTTTACTTATCTTTTATTTAACCTGAAGTTTTCTCTTTCTTTTTAGAACTTTTTTTCTCAAAAGGAATTGCTTCCCTACCCTTAGCCTCTTTCATTTGATCATCAAGAATTTTTTGAATATTCTCTGGTAAAGGTTCGCGCATTAAAATTAAAGTCTGGATAGTTTGAAAAACGTTAGCCAAAACAATATACATTAACACCCCAGCCGGAAGAGGGAAAAACAAAAACATCCCCGAAAAAATTACTGGCGTGATTTTATTAATACTCTTTTGCTGATCATTTCCTGTACTAGGTTGAGAAGACCCAGAAAGCTCTTGGTTAAGGTAAATACTCACCCCAAAAAAGATAATCATGCCCAAAATGTCCCAGTGAATCTCACCATTTTCACCAGTGGCGCCAATACGCCCTAGAGCCTCAATAAATAAGAAACCCTTATCGGCGGCAATACCGGGTAATGTTACTTGAATAGTGGCATCCCCAGTGGCTAAAGCTATTATTTCTCCATTTTCTGTTACTTCTACCCTTTCTTGTCCTTTAATAACTTGCCAACGGGGTTGTAAATTAGTATTTTCGTATTCAGAACTTAGAGCAGACAAAGACTTACCTTCAGGAGTTTGTAACTCAATTTGTTCAGTATCTCCCACTATTAACTTATTACCAGTGGGTAAAAGAGCAGTAATTTTTTGGTGTACTCCATCACTGATAAAAACATTTTGAGCCTTAACACTAAATGGTTGAGGTTGGATACGTTCAATTTGTTCTTGAGGGAAAATCTGTACATCCACCGTATAATTAACATCGGCAAACGGCGATCCTCTGAGAGTGGCAAATAAAGCAAATAAAATGGGCATTTGTAATAACAGAGGTAAACAACCGGCTAAAGGGTTGCCAAACTCCTGCATAATTTTGCCCATTTCCTCTTGTTGTTTTTGAGGATTATCTTTATATTTACGTTGTACTTCCTCTTGTCTTTTTTTCATCAGAGGTTGAGTAATACGCATTTTTCTCATATTGCGAATTTGACCAGCACTGAGAGGGTAAACCGCAAGACGTACCACTAAAGTCAGCGCGATAATGCCAAACCCATAACTAGGCACAATCCCATAGAAAAAATCTAGGATTGGCAACATAATATTAGTTGATATAAAACCTATACCAAAATCCATTTTAATTTTATTTCCTTACTATACGGGTTTTATTGTACATCTTACACTGAAAAGTTTTTCAAACAAGAAGGGAAATTACCACTTTCTTACCATCGTTTCCATTTCCTTAAACCGCACCTTTCTCTCTTGCCAAAAATATCTTTGCGTCTTTGTGCCTTGGCGAGATAAAAAAAGCTAAGTTTATTTACCTAAAAAGGATAAAACCAGATCATAGGGTTGAACAATGTTCAACCCCTACGCTGTAAAATCTTGTTATTTGGCAATAGCTTCCACTGTTTTACCGGTTTTATCAGCAGCGCGCTCCGCAATATAATCATAAACCTTGCGAAAATTAGGCATAGCTCGTAATTCTAAACGACTTCTATCTTTGAGAGTAACGACAATATCACCCCAAAAACCGAGACCTCTGGGAACTTTGACAATTTTAACCACTTCAGAATAAATAATATCGGTGCGTTCTCGCCCTTGCCACCCTCCAGTCACAGAAATACGGCGGTCTGTAATACGGTAACGAAGCCAAATCGCCCGAACTACAGCGCCCACCGTCAATGGCAAACAAATTACGGTAAAAGCTAATAATACATTGAAAATGAGATCGCCAATGTGGGGACCACCTTCATAAAATACATCTTCTTTAATTCCCATAGATCATTCCTGTTTTAATAAATAGCTCTCTTAATTCTCTCAAAAAATGCTCATAATTGCATTCGACGGCATCAGATTTAACCATGATTACCACTAACCAAGGAGAGGAAATCTCAGGGAATAAACTCCATAAAGCTGACCTAATCTGTCTTTTGATGCGATTACGCACCACCGCTTTTTTACTTACTTTTCGACTAATGGAAATGCCAAATCTACTAACGGGGGAGCTTACCGAAGTAATCAGGGGAAATGCTCGAATGATGAGATGACGACTTGAGCGGCGAATACCCTGTTTATGGACAGTATCAAAATCCGACCGCTTTTTAAGCCGATGTTGTGACGGTAATCCCACTGGAGTTGATGATAAATGGATAGATAGTCAGTCAAAAAACTATACAGATAATCTTTGTCTGCCTTTACGACGACGAGCTTGAATTACTTTACGTCCATTTTCAGTTCTCATTCTGGCACGAAAACCAGAGGTTCTTCTTTGTTTCCGTCTAGTACCATTTAAAGTATGCTTACTCAATTTTCTTTCCTCCTAACTTATTTTATTAAAAAAAAACAGCGTTTTATATTATAACTCAGGTTGAATGAATTATGAATGATGAATTATGAGTTATGAATTATAATCCTTCTGTCTCCCCTTGTCTTCTTTTCTCCCTTTCTCCCTCTGCTTCCCCTTCTCTGCGTCTAAGAGGGTAAAAATCGGTCTAGGGCTGTCTTGAGGGCTTCGATTTCTATGTCAATACTACCATCTTGCGCAGCGCGGGTGATACATTCACTTAAATGTTCATCTAATATCATTCTAGCAACTCGGTCTAAAGCGCCCCTAATGGCAGCAATTTGAATTAAAACTTCTGGGCAATCCCTATTTTCATTAATCATGGTTTTAATACCTCTAACATGACCTTCAATACGAGAAAGACGGTTAATGATTTTTCGTATCGATTCCTCACTGTGACTGTGGGAGTGCGCTGTAATTACATCCGATGAGTTATGGTGATGATGGTGAGTGCCATTGCCGTTAGTTCCCATGGTAGTCAATTTATTTTTAAAACGATGATTTTACCACCATTATAAAACAGGCTATAGTTTTTAGGTTTTTAGTCTATGGTGGAGGGCGCTGGATTTTTCATTTTTTCAATAATCCCTAAACCCATTTAATTTGCCATTTTTATTATTAACAAGGGGTTTACAGCGCTTTTCTAATGAATAAACCACATTTTTTATGTCTCGCCAAGTCGCCAAGTCGCAAAGAAGAATGCTAAGTGTGGTTTAAAGAAATGAAAATTGCTGTAAACCCCTTGCTTAATGACTCAAACGTTTAACAGTTACGTCTTGCCTACCCTCACCAAACGAATTAAACGAAAACTAGCTTTTTATGGTGTGATTCTAAAAAGTTATGTTATCTTTAAACCGTAAGCTAGAGATACTTGGTAGGTAATTAAATGAGTAATGAAAATCCCCTGAAACATATATTTGCCATTGAATTAACCACCGGGAAAAAGACTTTTTTTCTTGAAAAAAATGCCTACTCCATTGGTAGAAGTTCCACCAGTGCCATTGCCCTTCACCATCGAGTTATCTCCCGTAGTCACGCAACTTTATTGAAAGTTACCTACGAAGGGGAAAATACCAATAACCCTGACGTTAAATTTTGGATTATTGACGGCGATTTAAAAGGTAATCGTAGCACTAACGGGATTTTTGTTAATGGTCAAAAATGTTTAATGCACCAACTGCAACCGGGTGATTTAGTTGTGTTGGGGGGAATACAAGTAAGAGCAAAATATGATATTGTCGATGTCAATTCTAAAACTTTTTATAGTTTACTAAAAAATAAAGAAGTAGCAAATATTAATGAAACTCAAGCCGAAGATACTTCTTCAACCTTACCAACTTTTGAGAATAAGACTTATATTGAACCTCTAACGGAATATTTTTTACAAAAAATAAATCAGTTAAATGATGTCTATGATTATCCTTCTGTAACTATTAATAATCAGGGAGAAATAATTAATATTAGCCCCACCATGAGAGATAATTTTACTGATTTGGAAGAATTAAAATTAGAACATCCTTTACTAAAAAATATTGATCTTCAACTCCAAGAAAATCAACCTAAATTTTTAATCAGAGAAATTAGTTTAAATCATAAAAATTATACTGAATATATTTCCTACACTGACCACGGGGAAAATATTAATATTTATCTCCTAGCGCCCGACAATCAAGACTCCTTAGAGACAGAAATAAAATATAGCGAAATTGAATATAAAAGTATCATTGAGCAGATTTCAGAAGGAGTAGTATTTATCGAATTAGAATCTCAAGAAATACTCAACACCAACACACCATTTTATGAAATGCTTGGTTACAGCAGTAAAGAAGAACTAATAGGCAGGGATTTTAATGAATTTTTAGGTGTGGATCGAGATATTTTGAATGAAAATATCAAAGAAATTATCTCATCTTCTTTAACTTTTACGAGAGAATCAATTAATCGTAAAAGAAATGGTCAATTAATTGATGTGGAAATGAGAGGAAGAATTGCCTATTATTTAGGCAAGAAAGCTATTTGTTTTTGTATAAAAAATATTAGTGAACAAAAAAATATCGAAGAATTATTACGTTATCAAAGTTGTCATGATAATGTCACTAATTTAGCTAACCGCAAGTTATTTAGAGAACAATTATCCGCTATGGTTGCTAATGCTAATAGTCGTAAGGAAGATAAATCCATTATCGCAGTTTGTTTATTAAAAATTAACGAATTAAGAGAAATTGGTTATGGACAAAGTTACGAAATTGCTGATCTTCTATTGCAAAAAATAGCCAGAAAAGTAAAAAAAACATTGTCGGCAAGGGATATTATCGGGCGCTGGCGTGATGATGAGTTTGCGATCTTATTAAATCAGGATGACAAAGAAACAGTAGAAATTATTTTGGCAAAGGTTATAGCTTTGAGTGCTAAACCCACCACCATTAAAGAGCAATCTATTCGTTATAGTTTTAGTATGGCAACGGCTTATTATCCTCAACAAGGAGACAATGATGAAGATTTGTTGAAGAGCGCTGATCGTAATTTAATGCAAAATTATCTTAATCACAGTTTAAATTAATAGTGAATTAATTTTAAAATATTAGCTCAAGACAGTGAATTTTTATGTTAAGTAGCCTAAAAATCCCGAAACAACTTCGTCAAACTATCGAGAAAGAGTTAGACACAGGAGAAATCATCAAATGGGTTGAACAACCCATTGCGAGGTTTTTTTCAGCGCCCTCCATCGGTGCAGTATTATTCGCTATTCCTTGGACTAGCTTTGCCATATTTTGGATGTGGTGGTAGGTTTTTTTATGCTCTCAAGCCCTTATTGGCAATGGCAAACCATGCGTAATACAGTTTATTTGATCACCAATAAACGGGCGATTATTATTCAAGGAAGCTCATCTACTACCATTAGGAGTTTTTCCCCAGAGCAAATCAAAGACTTATATCGCCGAGAAAAACCTGATGGCAGTGGTGATGTGATTATGGGTGTCAGACACTGGAAAGACAGCGATGGTGATGCGCAACGTGAGGAAATAGGCTTTGTTGGAGTGCGCCATGCCCAGCAAGTAGAAAATATGTTAAAACAACTGGCTAAAAGCGCCCCCCAAGATTAGCAGTAGGCAAAACAAGGAAAAAAAAACCCATTACTCACTAGGATAATGGGCAACATTAAACCAAAAATCCTCAATGATTTTAATTTGTTGTTGAAAATCCTTTAAACTCATGGGCTTAGTAATATAACAATTCGCATAATTTTCGTAGCACCGGAGAATATCTTTTTCACTGTCAGATGTACTTAAAATAATAATAGGAATCACTCTTAAAATAAGATCATTTTTGATTTCTACCAATACCTCATGACCACTTTTACGAGGTAAATTAAGATCAAGAATGATTAAATCTGGTCTCGTTTTAGTTTGATACTTATTTTCCTTACGCAGAAAAGCAATAGCTTCTACCCCATCATCAGCAACCTCCACTTGACTGGGAGTATTAAGCATAGACAGCATTTTTTTCATCAAAATTACATCGGTGCGAGAATCTTCTACCAGTAAAATATTAATTGCTCGATTTAAGAATTTCATAACTTTTTTAAATACTAATATCCAGATTACGGCGATATTTGTGAAAAATGATCATTAATTCCTTCCATTGTGAGTTAGGAGAGGATTATATTTCATGACTCATTTAAGAATGCTGTATTCACTTTAGGCATAGTAAAAAAAAATGTTGACCCTTTTCCTAACTCGGATTGTACCCAAATTTCTCCTCTATGACGAGTGACAATTTTACGACATAAACTTAACCCAATACCAGTACCATCATAATCATGTCGAGAATTCAGACGCTGAAAAATAACAAAAATCTTTTCTTGATACTCAGGAGCAATACCAATGCCATTATCACTAATGGAAAATAGCCAATGGTCTTCCCTTGATTCTACCGTTATTTTGATCGATAAAGGCGATTTATCACTGAATTTCAGAGCATTATTTAACAAATTTTGCCATAACTGTAATAATTGAATTTGATCTCCTTTCACTATCGGTAAGCTATCGCAACTAATAACAGCGCCCTTCTCCCTAACTTTGACACTCAATAAATCCAACACATTTTGTAATAGCTCGTCAAGATTAACCAAAGTAAATGAAGGAGGTTTTTCTTGTATTTTAGACAAATTTAAAAGACTTTGAATTAATAGCTTCATTTGACTAGAAGCAGAAAAAATAAACTGTAAATATTCTTGCCCTTCTCTGTCTAAAATATCTTGATATTCTGCCACTAATAAATCAGAAAAACTAGCCATCGTGCGCAAAGGTTCTTGTAAATCATGGGAAGCTACATAAGCAAACTGTTCCAATTCTTCATTAGACCTTTTAAGCTCTTTATTACTTGTTTCTAAGGCTTTATTAAGAGAATAATTGTCTAAAGCATTAACAATAATATTACTAATTAGATTTAAGCTATTTTCTTCTATGTTGTCCCAATTTTTTATCCCTTCTTGATGCCATAAAATTAACACTGCTTTAAGTTCGCCACGGGAATGAATCGGACTAGCTAAGAAAGACTTAATTTTATTTTGAACAATAAAAGAATCTTTGATAAAGTTTTCTTCTATATCATTTTGTTTAATTAACTCTAAATTTCTTATTCTCATTAATAAAGAAGGAATATCTTGTTCTAAATTATTAATTTGTATAGTTTCTGGATAAAGATATTGGGGGGGAAAATCACAATTTTTATTTAAAAATAAGAGACTACCACCGTTTAACTGAAAAGTTTGACAAATGTCCCGAATAACATATTTAAAATTACTACTAAAATTAGGATAATCAATATTAAGAAAAGAATTAGCAACTTTACTTATTAGTTGTTCTAGTTTTAGTTTTTCTTGCAAAAAAATATTGATTTCAGCAATTTCTGCTGTTCTTTTTGTGATGATATTTTCTAAGTTTTGATTTAAAAATAATAATTGCTCTTGGACAATATTTTTTTCCTTAATTTCTTGTTCTAAAGTAGTATTAATTTTGCTTAACTTTTCAGGACTTGGTAAAGCTAAAGCAACAGGAATAACAGGAAATAACTCAAAAGCAGTCAATAGAGAAACTAAAGCAGTAATTGCCTTAATTAATCCTGAAAACCAATAAATAGGATACCATAAAGTAATAACACCCATCGTATGGGTAAAACCACAGCAAATTATAAATAGACTAAATAAAATAAAAATTTTGGGAAAAGGAGTATCTTCCTTCTTTTCTTTAACAAAATAAATTAGCATTAAAGGAATAGAAAAATAAGCTAAAGCAATGAAAGAATCCGTCAGCAAATGTAGCCAAACTAATGACGGTTGCCATAAATAACAATGTCCATGAGGTATATAACGGTCATGAGATAATAATTGCAGAAAAAAGCTAAACATAACTAATAATTACTAATAAAAAAGATTGCTTTTATGATAATAAATTGAACAGATTTTAGATTATTTTTTTAGAATTAATTGATCAAGAAATTAAACTTTTACTGAATAAACTTTACCTTTTGCCCCGTTAAGCGAATGTAAGGAATTATTAATTAATTATTAACCTGTAGCTACTTTTTCGAGTTAGTGTTATAATTAACCAGAGACCAAGATTAAGTGATAAGGTTTTTGTTCAGTATTTGTGATATTGATAAACTTCCTAAACAGCATCTTTACTCTCTACAAGTTAATTATTTATGGAGTTTGTCAATTCATGTCGATATATGTAGGAAATCTTTCCTATAGTGTAAGTCAAGATGACCTCAGCGAAGTCTTTGCCGAATATGGTACAGTTAAACGAGTTCATATCCCTACTGATAGGGAAACTGGCAGAATGCGTGGTTTTGCCTTTGTAGAAATGGAAACCGAAGCCCAAGAAGATGGTGCGATCGAAGCCCTTGACGGAGCTGAGTGGATGGGAAGAGATTTAAAAGTTAATAAAGCTAGACCTCGTGAAGAAAACCAATCTTTTAATAAAGGTGGACGCAGAGGTAATCGCTTCTAATCAGTCTAACTGAATCTATTTTTTTAATGCTCTTAATTATAATAACTTAATCTTATTGAGTTGCTTAAATTGAGAGCCTAAACATTTCAATATATGAGGCAATAATGGCAAAAAGTAATCCTAAAAAGGAAAAAGCTGAACGCAATAAGGCTTACGCCCGTCAGTTTAGAAAAAAAACCACCCGTTTTAATTCTAAGTTTAAAAGAAGAGATTATAACGGTACTGGTAATTCTAATGAACAGTCAGATAATGATAATCAACAGTAACTTATCAGTTATTGGTGTAGCAAGGGGTTTAAACCCCTTGTTTTTTGTTCATTTTTTAATAGGTGCAATTCCTGCTAAGTCTAAAATTTGGGGAATTAATTCCTCTTTTTTTACCGCCATTAAATGCACTCCTTGACAAATACTCTGAGCCATTTTAACTTGCTCTGAAGCGATTTTCATGCCTTCTTGAAGGGGATTTTTTGCCTCTGCTAATCTGGTAATTAAATGTTCAGGAATCTCCACACCCGGTACATTTTTATTAATAAATTGAGCATTTTTAGCACTTTTTAACAAGAATATTCCTGCTAAGACAGGGGCGCTACTTTTAATAGCAATTTGATTCATAAATTTATCTAGCTTGTCGAAATCAGTAATTAATTGACTTTGAAAAAACTTTGCACCTGAAGCTATTTTCTGATCAAAACGGCGTTGTAATCCTGACCAACTTTTCGATTGAGGATCAACAGCAGCGCCCGTCACCAAATCCAAAGCGCCATCGGTGAGAGGTTTATTATTAATGTCTAATCCTTGATTTAATTGATTATTTATTAACTTTAATAATCGCACTGATTCTAACTCAAAAACTGGTTTTGCTTGTAAATGATCTCCAGCTTTAATCGGGTCGCCAGTTAGAGCTAAAATATTTCTAATACCTAAAGCATAAGCGCCCATCAAATCAGCTTGTAAACCAATGGAATTACGATCGCGCCCTGTTACTTGACAAATTGGCTCGATACCGTGTTGTAATAATAACACCGAAGAAGCGATGGAGGACATTCGTAATACGGCACGACTACCATCGGTAATATTAATAGCATGAACACGATTTTTGAGTAATTGTGCTACTTCCAGCATTCTGCTGGGGTTGCCTCCTTTGGGGGGAGTAACTTCGGCGGTGATAATAAATTCTTTGAGGGCGATGGCTTTTCTTAGTTTGGTGATATTTTCCATTAATTCAGACAGAGAAAGGGTAGCAGGGGAGGCAGAGGGAGAAGGGGAGGCAGGGGAGAAGAGGAGGCAGAGGGAGAAGGGGAGAAAGGGGAGACTATGAATTATGACATAATAATTTCCTTTGCCCTTTTAAGTCATTATCAAAAAGCCTAAAGCCTGTTTTACTCTCTTTAAGGTAGCATTAGCAACGATTTCAGCTTTTTCCTGCCCTTGTTGCAATACCGAATCTAAATAACTTCTATCGGCAACAATTTCTTGATATTTCTGCTGAATGGGAGTTAACGCTTCAATGGTGGCATCGGTTAACAAAGGTTTGAATTTACCCCAACCCATATCAGCGCACTCCGCCGTTACTTCATCTTTACTTTTTTGGGCAAAAATACTATAAAGAGTTAATAAATTATGGCATTCGGCGCGCGCTGGATCAAAACTTAAACCGATAACAGCATCAGTTTTACATTTTTTAATTTTTTTCTTGATAGTATCAGCATCATCTAGTAAATTTATTCTACTCAATTCAGAAGGATCAGATTTTGACATTTTACTGGTGCCGTCACTCAAACTCATTACCCTAGCGCCCTCCTTACGAATTAAAGGTTCTGGCACTTTTAAGACGGAGTTTTCCCCATCAGCAAAACGATCATTAAAACGGATGGCAATATCACGGGTTAACTCTAAATGCTGTTTTTGATCTTCCCCTACGGGTACTTGATCCGCATCGTATAATAATATATCAGATGCCATTAAAATGGGATAGTCCAACAAGCCAACGCTGACATTTTCTCCCTGTTTAATGGCTTTTTCCTTAAACTGGATCATGCGTTCTAACCAGTTGAGGGGGGTAACGCAGTTGAGCAACCATGTTAATTCAGTGTGGGCGCTAACATGGGATTGAACAAAAATAGTTGAGTAGTTTAAATCAATGCCACAGGCTAAATACAGGGCGGCGATAGTGTAGGTATTCTGAGCTAAAACAGCAGGATTGTGAGGCACGGTAATGGCGTGTAAATCCACCACACAAAAAAAGTTATCATATTGTGGTTGTATTTCTACCCAGTTACGAATCGCGCCTAGATAGTTGCCGATGTGTAGATTTCCTGTCGGTTGTACTCCTGATAATATCCGTTTTTTACTCATTGTAATTGTTTTATTTTTTCACTACCCCACCCGTTATTATACCATTTATAGGCTCTGTCATGAAACAGGGGGAAAGGGAAAAGGGGAAGCAGAGGAGAAGGGGAGAGAGATTTAACTATCAATTGTCCATTATCAATTATCAATTATCAATTGTCCATTATGATCGAAACAGATTTAAGTAAATGGAATAAAAGATTACGGATTTACCCTTTTGATGCCCGAAATTATATTTATCGAGGCATGACTTATTTTAAATTGGGCAAACTCATTGAGTCTTTACGGGATTATAATAAGGCGGAAGAGTTAAATCCCCAATTAACTCCCTATCTCTGGCAAAGAGGTATTACTTATTATTACTTAGGTAAATACATACAAGGAGCGAGACAGTTTGAAATAGATTTAAGTGTCAACTCCCGTGATATTGAAGAAACTATTTGGCTTTATTTATGTATTGCTAAGGCGGAGGGCGCTGGCGAGGCTCAAAAATCTTTACTTCCTGTAAAGTATGATCCACGCCCTATTTTGCGTCAAATTTATCAACTTTTTGCTCAAAATTGTTCTGTGGATGATTTATTGAAAGCTGGAAAAAATGGTGATAAAAGAGATTTTGTTTATAGTCATGTTTATGCTGGATTATATTTACAATCTCAGGGGCTAGAGTATCACCATGAAGGTAATATTTACATTGATCAAGCAATTAAAGAGCCTATAGATGATTATATTTGGTATGTGGCACAGGTTGATCAGCAGTTTAGAGTTAGTTGAAGTTAAAAAATAATTTATAAATTTTTTGTAGGTTGGGTTAAGGATAGGAAAACCCAACAAATAAAAATTTTCAGCAACAGAAAAACCAAAAAAACCTCAGTTCGATGCAAGAATGCCTGATAAGGGCAGGTTGCAGGTGTAATTTTTAGACGATGATCTAATATCAAGTTCGGATAATCCGTTATAAATAGATGGTATCTTCGCAATTTCCCTACCGTGTAATGAATTACACAGAACCAACAGTTTTTCGTTCAATAAATTGAACTAAGATTATTTTTAATTAATTTACTCATGTTACGCAAAAATAGAATTACAGCAGTTTTCATTTCCTTAAACCACACTTTAGATTATTACAAATATTATCTTTGCGTCTTTGCGCCTTTGCGAGACACAAAAAACGTGGTTTATTCATTTGAAATGCGCTGTAATTGTTGGTGTCAGGTGTCAATTATTTCACCTGACACCTGACACCTGACACCTCCCCTCACCAAAATACTTTTTCAGCAAACCCTATTTATCTAAAATATGCTGTAAATCATCGTAAATTGCTGGGGAGACGGGCGCCCTCAAACAGCGCCCTAGCCGTTTCTTTTTACGGGCAATGTTAATGCAATCAGAGTTGGGGCAAACATAAGCCGAGCGCCCCTCACCTTTATTTATGGCAATTTGGTGATCAGGAAATATCCTCACCACCCTAATAAAATCATCTTTGGGGGCATAATGCCCACAACTAAGACAACGGCGCCAATTTTTATTCTTCTTCATAGTTAACGTCAGTTTCTACGGTGAGGGGCGCTAATTCTTCCTCTATTTCTGGGGTGACGGGCGCTACCTCTTCCATTACTTTCTGTGTAATGACTTCTCGATTTTGAGAAGATAAGGGGGGATTTTTTCGTAATTCCGCATATTCTTCCTTGGAGACAATATCAATGCGCCACCCCGTCAAACGAGCTGCTAAACGCACATTTTGCCCATCTCGTCCAATGGCTAAACTTAACTGATTTTGAGCTAAAATCACCCTAGCGTGTCTTTCATCAGATTCTAATAACTCTACCTGATCGATTCTAGCAGGACTTAAAGCATTGGCGATATACTCTGCCGGGTCTTCTGACCAACGTATGACATCGATTTTTTCACCCTTTAACTCATTAACTACCGCTTGAATACGAGAACCGCGCGCGCCAATACAAGCGCCCACAGGATCAACATCCGCATCGTTACTATCCACCGCAATTTTAGTCCGCGCTGTCAAATTACGATTCATGGGATTAGCTTCCCTCGAAATTGCCACAATACTAACAATTCCTTCCTCAAATTCTGGCACTTCATTGGCAAAAAGATAGACTACTAAACCAGCATCAGCACGAGATACCAATAATTGGGGAGCTTTTTGGAAGCCTTCGCGCACTTTTTTGAGATAAACTTTAAAACTGGCGTTAGCACGGTAATTATCGCTACTTACTTGCTCACTGCGAGGTAATTCTGCCTCGACTTCCGGGCGCCCGTAAGCACTTTGAATGGTCATAATGACTGATTGCCGTTCAAATCTCTGCACTTTAGCCGTTAAAACCGTGCCTTCTAACTCTTTAAATTCCGATTGGATCATAATTCTTTGTTGATCCCGCAATTTTTGTTGTAAAACCTGTTTAGTTTGAATGGCAGCCATGCGCCCGAAGTCTTTTTGTTCGGGGGTGACATCCACCACCATTTCATCCCCTAATCTTACTTCTTGGTTAACTTCCATCACTTCCACCAGAGAAATTTCATGGTCGCTATTTTCTACAGTTTCCACAACGATTTTGAAGGCTAAAACTCGGAAGCCTTCTTCGTCTGTATCTAATTCGACTCGGAAATTATCAAAATAATCTTCGCTAAAAAAATGGTTAAGATTAGTTTCTTTGGCACGACGAAAACGCTCATAACCTTTGAATAGAGCTTCTCTGAGAGCTTCTTGTACAGCATTAGTGGAGAGGCTATGGCTTTCGCTAATTTCCTCAATTAAATGATTTAAACCGGGTAATCTAACAATACTCATAATTATTTTTCTTTATTTATTGGTAATTAATTTTCTGCGGTGGTTAGTTGTACTTGTTGCACTAAGTCTCTGGGAATTGTCACCATGCGCCCTTTACAATTTAGATATATTGAAGTTTCATCTCTACCTTTGAGACTGCCTAGCCACTGGGTTTTTTTCTTGTGGGGGGTGTGGGTTGTCACCATCACGGGAAATCCCTGAAAACTGATAAAATCTCGATCACTATTAAGATTTTCGGAGATACCCGGGCTAGAAATCTCGAGGGAGTAACCTTCGGCAATAATATCGGCATTTTCGAGAATTTCTTCTAGTAATCGGCTCATTTTTTCACAGTCATCGAGGCTAGTTTCTTGACTAGATTTTTGAATGTCGATTCTCAGTAAGGATGGATTTTTATTGGTTTGAAAAACGATATTGACAATTTCTACCCCTAGTTTTTCGGCGAGGGGCGCTGCTAATTCAGTTATTTGGGGAATTAGAGGATGAGTCATAAAAAATCTCTGTTTAGGGTTTAATGACAATAAAAAAAGTGGGCTTCACCCACTCGATTACTCTCATGTTTTTGGTTGTTAATGTTGTTTTGTCTCCATGGTTATGGTGACGGGCGCTGGAAGGAATATCAGTAACAGTTTCTATGCAACATTACATACCCATTGGATATTATAACTAAATTTTTTCCATCATGAATAACAATGAAAAATAGACGATTAATTGTACTAGGGTATACTGTGAATGAGGATGTGCTTTGGCAAAGGGAGGTGTCCTCATTATGGGTTGCACCTCAAATTGCTTAGGGAGACAAACTGAGGGGTATTAATCAAAGTTTTGTTAGTTTACTGATGTTACGCAGTCAAACGAGATATTAATAGTTTCAAAGGTTAAGTACGAACGAAAAATTAGTATTTTAAGGTTTATTATGCGTAACGTCAGTTAGTTTAGTTAAGTTTTTATGAGGTAAAAATCGCCCCTCAAAATCTTTAATTTAATAGTGTGAGTGCTAAGATTTGCTAAAGCCTAAGTCATTTTCTTCGGCGTAGCGTTCCATAAAGCGCATAAAGCGTTCCCATTCTTGGGTAGATTTGATGATATAAACGCCTTCTACGGCTACTGGTTCACCGTTAACAAATTTACATTTTACTTCACGGGAAATCAATTCTCCTTCTTCATCAATAAGATACATTCCCGTTACTTCTTGAGTATTTCCGCTTTTGAGAATAACTGAGTCTTCAAAGCGAAAAGTCGCTGTACCATTACTTCCGTCACGAGACCTTGTTAATTTTACGTCGGGGATTGATTTTTCAACGATTCCTCTGGCAAATTCAATTTGAGCCATATTTTATCTTTCCTAAATTTTTTCATTATAACTCTACTATGATTACATAGTTGGGGTGCGCTGAAAAAGTGTTTTGGCAAAGGTAGGAAAAAGGGAAAAGTTTAAAATACTTATAAACGATTGACTAAATCCCTAGCAGTTGTAACGGTTTGGGGTAATACTCCCACCAGTAGGGCAAATATTTCATCGGAGAGATTTTCGGCGGTGGCCGAGTCAAACCAATGTTCAAATTGATTCAAGATCACTTGCGCCCTTTCATGGGCATGGGGATTATCAGTGATCTGTTTGGTGAGTTTAACCCATTGTCGCCTGAGTAGATAGGCTCTTTGTCTTTCTGAGGCGTTTTGAGGTAAAAGTAAAGAAAGTTTACCCACGGGGATAGCTTCGATTAAGTCTTGGTCAAAACATCCCCCTACTATAGCGCCCGGCCCCGCAAATTCAGCATAGTATTTTTTAACTATAATTAACCCATTTTTCTTTTTGGGGTTGATAATCAATAAAGATTTATGTTTAATAAAGTCTTCTAAACTAGGATTGGGGTGGAGGGCGCTCATAAAACTGATTTTGTCAAATATATAATAATTTTTTGAACAGTTGTTTAAGAAACTGCATAGTTAATATAAGGTCTAATTTCAGGAGGTTTAAAACCTAAGATAATATCTTCTTTGGCAATACCTTCTTTGATCAATTCTTCAGCTATACCATCTTCCGTACCATCATGATGAATCCATATTTTATGATCAATAATATCTAAGTGCAATAAAGTTCCATAAAGATAATAGTCCCTTTGCCATCCCATTTCTACTAACAAATAATGGTGATTTTCTCTATCAAAAACTAAGTCTATTTTTATTAGATCATCTGCTAAAAACTCAGCATAATCTTTGTATACTTTTTCGATAATTTCCTCATATTTATTAATTAATAAATCCATTCTATAACCTCCTCATTTTCAGGATTAAAGCTAAATAAACTCAAAATTTTGTTATCAACTAAAGTTTGTCCAGCCTCTTCTTCAAAAATACTTTTTCTAATATTTTCTGGCACTGCTAAATATAATTTATATTGAGGATAGTACCGTTTTAATAAATGATAATAAAGTACAAATTGCCCCACCGCTTCCTCTAAATCTTTCATGGCTGATGGACGAGTAAAACTTTTAATTTCTACGGCGATATATTCAGTATTCTTACAAGCACCAATTAAACGCTCTGCCCCTAAATCAACAAATAAGTTTCTTCCCCGTGCTAATCTAATTCTGAGAGGATCATCGGTTATTGTCCATCCATCCTTAATCAGAGCATTTTTGACTGTCATGTGATAAATATCTTTCCTTGGCATATCTAGTTTCAATAACATTTATTTTCACTAACTGAGAAATCTCCATCACTCATTTATATGTTAAATATACCTAATTCTGTTACGGTTACTCGAATTGTGGCGGTTATTCCTCTCACAATATTTTTATACCAAGATAAGATTATCTTTCAATGGTTAGCCTTTGGTTTATTTATACTGGCATCTGCTACGGATTGGTTAGACGGTTATTTAGCGCGCCGTCTCGATCAAATTACCGAATTAGGTAAATTTTTAGACCCTCTCACGGATAAAATATTAGTCAGCGCCCCTCTCCTTATACTAATCGAAAGGCAAGTAATTCCAGCATGGGGAGTATTTTTAATCATTATCAGAGAAATGGTTATCGCTGGATGGCGTGTCAATCCACAATTAACCCAACAAAACTCCTTACAAGGTGCAAATATTTGGGGCAAATTAAAAACCGTCACTCAAATAACCGCTATTGCCATGATGATTATGCCAGAATTTATGATGATTAATCAAATCGGGATAATTGTTTTTTGGTTATCAGTAATTTTAACTTTATACTCTGGTTTAATTTATTTAATATAGGGGTTGCTAAAAAAGGGCAAAGTTAAAAGGGCAAAGGGGAAATTATGAATTATATCAAGTTCGTTTGAACACTTATAAATTAATTAAAAGTAATCTTAGTTCAATTTATTGAACGATTGGGCTGTTGGTTCCGTGTAATTCATTACACGGTGGGTGTAGGGCGAAGATACAATAATTATCCATTATTTTTGGCATCTTCTGATTTTGAGGAAAACTCTACCCTTTGATAAATGTCTGTTAAAGGTATTTCCCAACCCATGGATTCTAACAATAAATTTTCTTCTAGTTTCTTATACTCTGTTAAAACCCATTTTTGCTGTTCATTTTTAGCAAACTGTTCGATACCGTATTGATATTGATCGATTAAAATATATTCTTGTAGAGATTCTACAGAGCGATAATACTTAAATTTTTGTCCCCTGTCATAGTCTTGAGTAGAAAGAGAAAGCACTTCAATAATAATAACGGGATTGAGAATAGCAGATTTACTTTTTTCTTGATAAACAGGTTTATCAGCAACTATCATCACATCAGGATAGGTATAAATTTTATACTCAGGAATATATACTTTAACATCACTCATAAATACTTCCTTTTCTTTTTCCCTCAAAAAGAAGTTTAAATGTGCGTAAATATTACCACTAATCCTATTATGATTGATTGTTGCACCAGCCATCTCAATAATTTCTCCATTGTGATATTCGTGTTTAGTTTCTGCTTTTTCTTCTAAGATTAAATATTCTTCAGGAGAATAATACTTGATTTCATTTTCAGAGGAAGTTACGATTTTTTCGGTTAAGGCTACCATGATTAATTACTCCTATGGGGAAATTATGAGTTATGAGTTATGAATTATAAAGTTTTAATACTTAATCATCGGTGTGTAAATTCTAAGCTATCAACTCTAAGTTATCAATTGTCCATTATCCATTGTCCATTTTTCACTCAAACTATGGCAACCAAGGATAATCACGGAAATTAGGGTTGCGCTTTTCCAAAAAGGCTTGTTTACCCTCAGCGCCCTCCTCCGTGAGATAGTATAATAAGGTAGCATTACCAGCCAACTCTTGCAAACCAGCTTGACCATCACAATCAGCATTAAAAGCAGATTTTAAACAACGAATAGCCAGAGGACTTTTTGCCAAAATTTCTTGCGCCCATTTTATGCCCTCATTTTCTAACTCTTCTACTGGTACAACAGTATTAACCAGTCCCATTTGTAAAGCGTCACGGGCGCTATATTGCCGACAGAGAAACCAAATTTCGCGCGCTTTTTTTTGTCCTACCACCCTCGCCAAATAACTAGCGCCAAAACCACCATCAAAACTACCAACTTTTGGACCAGTCTGCCCGAAAATAGCATTTTCCCCAGCAATACTTAAATCACAAATTAAATGTAAAACATGACCGCCACCGATGGCATAACCAGCCACCAAAGCGATTACCACTTTAGGCATGGAACGAATTAAACGCTGTAAATCTAGTACATTTAAACGGGGTACACCATCAGCGCCCACATAACCACCTTTGCCCCTGACACTTTGATCGCCACCAGAACAAAAAGCATATTTCCCATCGGTATGAGGTCCAGCGCCCGTCAACAATACAACACCGATGGTTTGATCTTCCCGCGCATCGCAAAAAGCATCATACAATTCAAAAACTGTTTGAGGGCGAAAAGCGTTGCGTTTATGAGGTCGATTAATGACAATTTTCGCCATGCCATCATACTTGTAATATAAAATATCCTCGTAAGTTTTCACTTCCTGCCAATCAACACTCATAAATCTTTCTCCGCTCAAGTGAAGTTGATTGTATCAGCATCTGAAGCTACAGGCAAGAATCATGAATTATGAATTATGAATTATGAATTATGAATTATTATCACCCTGTTGTCCAGACGTAGCATATTACGTTTTTACACTTGCCTTTTTCAAAAAATTAGGATGTAAGTTAAAGAAAACATGATATTCTATAATCGACCAAAAACCAGCGCCCTCCGCCCTAGCATATAAATTGATGACCACCGAAAACAATCAAGAAACTATCATTAAAACAACTTTTGCCATAGAAGAAATACGGGAACTATTACCCCATCGCTACCCCTTCGCCCTAGTAGATCGTATCATTGACTATGTACCAGAAAAAAAAGCAGTGGGGCTAAAAAACGTCACCATCAATGAGCCATTTTTCCAAGGGCATATACCGGGTAAACCAATAATGCCGGGGGTTTTACAAATGGAAGCCATGGCACAAGTCGGCGGAGTAATCTTAACCCTTTTACCCGGCATGAAAGGCAAATTTTTTGCCTACGCTGGCATCGATAAAGTACGTTTTCGCCGTCCAGTTGTACCCGGCGATCAACTAATTATGACAGTAGAATTATTATCATTTAGAATGAATCGCATTGCTAAAATGCAAGGGCAAGGTTTAGTTGATGGGCAATTAGTGGTAGAAGGAGAAATGTTATTTTCCCTTTTTGACTAATGTCTTGGTAATAATAACAATGGATTTAAACCCATTACCCCGAAACATATAATTTTCCGTCAAACCCCTATTAGATTAATCAAGAAAAAAGGTTCATTGCCGTGATACATCCTACTGCGATCATTGATAAACAAGCTGAGTTAGATTCTACCGTTACCGTTGAGCCTTATGCCGTCATTGGTGCTGGGGTTAAAATTGGTGCTAATACGGTGGTGGGCGCTAATGCCGTCATCTATGGCGACACAGAAATTGGTACTGATAATAAAATTTTTCCCGGTGCTGCCATTGGTTTAGACCCTCAAGATTTAAAATATAAAGGGGGTAAAACTGGTTTAAAAATCGGTGATCGCAATATGATCCGTGAATTTGTCACCCTCAATCGAGCCACAGAAGAGGGGGAATATACCATCATCGGCAATGATAATTTATTAATGGCTTATGTTCACGTTGCCCATAATTGCATCATTGCGGATCGTGTGGTCATTGCTAATTCCGTTAGTTTAGCAGGTCATGTACAGGTGGATTCTAAGGCAGTCATTGGCGGTATATTAGGAGTACATCAGTTTGTCCACATTGGCACTATGGCAATGTTAGGGGGAATGAGTCGTATTGATCGAGATGTACCTCCTTATACTTTAGTGGAAGGTAATCCAGCGCGCGTCCGTTCTCTTAATTTGGTAGCATTGAGAAGAAACAATTTTAGTGGTGAAGAAGTAAAAGAGTTAAAAGAGGCTTTTCGGTTAATTTATCGCTCTGATTTGACTTTGGCACGGGCGCTGGATAAACTAGAATCCGTGACAGTCAGTAATCAAGTAAAAATTTTACGAGATTTTCTTCTTGCTTCCAGTAATGATACTAAAAGACGAGGACCTATTCCCGGCAGTCGATAACCAACAAGACGGGGAGACGGGGAGACGGGGAGACGGGGAGACGGGGAGACAGGGAGACGGGGAGACAGCGGAGATAATAAATTATGAATTATGAATTATGAAATAATAATTTCCTTTGCCCTTTGCCCTTTTAAACCATTGTCAATTATCAATTTTCCTTATGGATAAGCAAAAAATCTGGATTTATGATACTACCCTCAGAGATGGCGCACAACGGGAAGGAATTTCCCTATCTCTCCATGACAAGTTAAAGATTGTCCACACTTTAGATGATATGGGCATACCTTTTATTGAGGGGGGGTGGCCGGGCGCTAATCCCAAGGATGTCCAGTTTTTTGCACAGCTACAACGGGAGTCTTTACGACAAGCTCAAGTGGTGGCGTTTTGTTCTACCCGGCGCCCTTCCCACCATGCCCAAGATGATCCCCTGCTCAAAGCGATTTTAGGGGCGAACACTGAATGGATAACCATTTTTGGCAAATCTTGGGGTTTACAGGTAACGGAGGGTTTAAAAACCACTTTAGAAGAAAATATTTTGATGATTGAGGATAGTATTAATTTTCTGGTTTCTGAAAATCGTCATGTTATTTACGATGCGGAGCATTGGTTTGATGGTTACAAACAAAATGCCGATTATGCCCTTGCTACTTTGAGGGGCGCTATGGAGTCGGGCGCTGAGTGGTTAGTATTATGTGATACCAATGGCGGTACTCTCCCCCATGAAGTTGGGCGCATTGTCTCGGAAGTAGTGGAGAAATTGGCTTTAAAAGATTATCCTCAAATAAAATTAGGTATTCATACTCATAATGACAGTGGTACAGCAGTGGCAGGGGCGCTGAGTGCGGTGTTGGCGGGCGCTACCATGGTGCAAGGCACGATTAACGGTTATGGAGAAAGGTGCGGTAATGCTAATTTGTGCAGTGTTATCCCCAATTTACAGCTAAAGTTAGGCTATGATTGCCTTGACAAAGCACAGTTAGAGCAGTTAACCCCCCATAGTCGCCTCATTAGTGAAATTGTTAACCTAGCGCCCGATGATCATGCGCCGTTTGTGGGGCGCTCGGCTTTTGCCCATAAGGGAGGTATTCATGTGTCGGCGGTGGCTCGTAATCCTCTGACTTACGAACATATTGTCCCTGAAACTATAGGTAATGAAAGGCGTATCGTTATTTCTGATCAGTCAGGGTTAAGTAATGTTTTGGCAAAGGCAAAAAGTTTTGGCATTGATTTACAAAAAAATGATCCCACCTGTCGAGAGATTTTACAAAAACTGAAAAATTTAGAAAATGAGGGCTATCAATTTGAGGCAGCCGAAGCTAGTTTTGAGTTGTTGATGCGGAGGGCGCTGGGGCATCGAGAGGAATTTTTCACCATCAAGGGCTTTCAGGTTCATTCTGACATTGCCGTAATTGAGCATAATCCTTATACCCATGCGTTAGCTACCGTTAGGGTGGGCGTAAAGGGGGAGGAATTATTAGAGGTAGCAGAAGGTAATGGACCTGTTTCCGCTTTGGATAGCGCCCTCCGTAAAGCCTTAGTGAAGTTTTACCCCCAAATTGCTACTTTTCACCTCACTGATTATAAGGTGCGTATTTTAAATAGTACCGCCGGTACGGAAGCTAAAACAAGGGTACTAATTGAATCCAGTAACGGTGGAGGGCGCTGGAATACCGTGGGAGTATCTACCAATATTATTGATGCCTCTTATCAAGCCGTAGTAGAAGGCATTGAGTATGGTTTGAGCAAATTTCATTAACTAGGATTATTTGAAAAAGTCTTAGACTGAATATTGTCAGAATTCACACAAACAAAAAAATAAATATATAGCTAGGGCGTGTCATCAATTGAGCCATATAACTATTACTGCTAAATAAATACCGCCAAGAAAATTTATTTTTCCTTTGCCTTGTTTTACTAAAAATAATTGATCCAAATTGGAAAAGAGGTATTAATATTTAGAAAATATTTACAAAGTTAAGTAAATTTGCTTATATTATATTAATTTCAAGGCATAAAAATTTAGATATATGACAACTGTTTCCAGTCACAGAATCGGTGTGTTTGATAGTGGAGTGGGCGGTTTAACCGTTTTACGGCAACTGTATCGCCAATTACCCCAAGAGTCAATTTTATATTTTGGTGATACAAAACGCCTTCCCTACGGTATTCGTACAGCAGAGGAAATCTTACAATATGTGAGGGAGATTCTGACTTGGATGAGTCAAGAACAAGTCAAAATGGTTATTATGGCTTGTAACACCAGTTCTGCTTTGGCGTTGGAACAAGTACGTTTGGAATATGATTTTCCTATTTTAGGTTTAATTCATCCCGGTGCTAAGTCTGCGGTAAAAGTAGGTAAACGTATTGGAGTTATTTCTACCGTTGCTACCGCTTCTAGTAATGCTTATCGTAATGCTATCCAAGAAATTGATCCCCGTGTGCAAGTTTGGCAAATGGGTTGCCCTGAATTTGTGCCACTAATTGAACAAAATTTGATTCATGATCCTTATACGACACAGGTAGCAAAGGAATATTTACAACCTCTTTTAAATAATAAAATTGATACCTTGGTATATGGTTGTACCCATTATCCTCATTTAGAAGGTATTTTAAAAGAGCTTTTACCCTCTAGGGTTAAATTAGTTGATCCAGCGCAAGCGGTGGCGCGCGCCACCATGAAAGAGTTAGAAATTCTCGGTTTGCGAAATCAAGGGGAGGCTTTACCTACTCGTTTTTGTATTAGTGGTGATGATGGGGAAGATTTTGCCAGCGCCTCTCACCGATGGCTAGGGTTTGCCCCTGTGGTTGAAAAAATTTATCTTTCTCCTGTGTTGGAAGTTGTTAATCATCGTCAAGAAATCTATGCTAATAGTTTGATTGCCTAAAGTCCGAGGAAGGGGAAGCAGGGGAGATAATAATTCATTGTTCATCACTAATTACTGACAGTTAATTGCTATACTTGATGAAATAAACGTCAAGAAAGCATCGTCAAAATTGCTGAATGATTTTAAGTTACTGCCTCAACCCTTCTTGTAGTCAACCGAAAAACCACCCCAACTTAACTGAGTGCGAGAGTTGCGGTGAGTCTTTGATACTGCACAATCGTTATCGTACCATCAAAAAAATTGGCAAGGGGGGATTTGGTGCTACATTTTTGGGTATTGATTTAACTTTACCGGGTAATCCTTTTTGTGTAATTAAACAGTTAAGACCATCTTCAACTGATGCTGAAACTTTTAAAATGGCTCTGGATTTATTTGAAAGGGAAGCTAAAACTCTGGGCAGAATTGACCATCCTCAAATTCCTCGACTCCTTGATTATTTTGAAGATGGTCAAAGATTTTATCTAGTGCAAAGTTTAGTTAAAGGTAAAACTTTACAACAAGAGGTAAAACAAGATGGGGTATTGAGTGAATCGGCAACGAAACGGTTTTTAACGGAAATATTACCCGTTTTAAAATATATTCATTCTATTAAAATGATTCACCGAGATATTAAACCTGCCAATATTATCAGACGTGAGCAAGATGGGCAATTAGTTTTGATTGATTTTGGCGCGGTGAAAGATCAAGTTAATACTCAGTTGGCAAGTAATTATGGGCAAACTGCTTTTACTCAGTTTGCGGTGGGTACAATGGGTTATGCACCCCCTGAACAATTGGCAATGCGTCCTGTTTATGGTAGCGATATTTTTGCGTTAGGTTCTACTTGTTTATTTTTACTGACAGGAAAACCACCAAAAGATTTACCTTGTGATGAGTTTACTGGGGAGTTACTCTGGGAAAATGAAATCAAAGTTGGTAATAATTTTGCTCGGATTCTCAAAAAAATGTTGGAGGTTGACTTACGCCATCGTTATCGTATGGTAGATGACATCATCAATGATCTTGATATGATGCCTTATGATGAGGAATTAAAAGATAGTATGTTTCATAAACCGAAGGCAGTTAGTGTCAGTGATGATGAGGGTGAGGAAACCAGTAGTTATACTTCGGCTACTTCTCGTTTAGCCATGGCCATTCGTGCTAGAAAATCTCGTCAAGGCAAGGGTGTTGGTACAAATCATGGTAAGTCGTCGGTGAAAATTCCTGTTACTCAGGAAACGGTTTTAAATTCTTATGCTATGGGTAAAACTGATTTTAGCAATGAGGTTTTTAACAAGTTTAATCTAGCTGATGTTAATTTACCCCGTGCTAGTTTCCGTCATACTAAGTTTATCAAAGCTAATTTGGAGGGCGCTAATTTGGAGGGCGCTAATTTTTATGATGCTGATTTTACCAAGGCTAAATTAAGTAAGGCTAATCTGAAAAAAGCCTATTTAGCTAAGGCTCAGTTACAGTATGCTGATCTTAGTAATTGTAATTTGAAGGGTGCTAATTTGGAGGGCGCTAGTTTTCATAAAACTAATCTTTGTGGTGCTAATTTGGAGGGCGCTAAACTGGATGAGGCACAGTTGGAAAATGCAGAAACTAATTGGGCAACAATTTATCCTGATGGGAAAAAGCGCATTTGGTAAGGGGGGGGAATATAGAATGTAGAATGTAGAATTTAGAATTAATAATTTTTGATTAGGATGGAAAAACACAGTATTTTTTTTTAAAGTCAATTTATGACACTTTTCGTTATGTAGAATAGACTTAAAACTTTTATTAGACAAGGATTTTAAGCATTTGAATTTTTGCCCTTTTAAAACCTTTTCCCTTAACCTCACGATTGCAGTTTTTCAGTAACACCTAATTAGAGTCTGCTGAATTAACTTAGAAGTGTTGATTCATAAGGGTTAATATCAAGTTTGGATAATTAGTTACAAATAGACTATATCTTCGCAATTTACCCACCGTGTAATGAATTACACGGAACCAATGGTATCTCGTTCAATAAATTGAACTAAGATTGTTTTAATTGATTTGTAAGTGATCGCGCAGCGGCAGCCTTCGGCTGATCAAGCAGACCTGATGTAAGACATACTACAAGCCTTGAAAAATATGCAAAATCACACTTTTTTTTATAAAAATGCAGTTAAAACACAAGATTACAGACACGACACGAGGATAGTAAAACCTCATAATTGTCAATTATCCATTGTCAATTGTCAATTTGCCCTCACGGTTGCACTTTTTTAGCGCACCCTAATTATTATTAGTGTCGTTCAAAAATTCCCTCCATATTACTGATCAAATTATTACCAGCAACCATGGTGCTAGAATAAAAATAGCTGCTTTCATCAATTTGAAAAAGACTTTCAAAACCTGTGCGGTGACGATTATCCCCTAAAATCCAATAGCGTTGAATAATAGAATCCGTATTAATCCATCCCTCTCCTTCAATTTTATCGAAATCAGTTCTTCTCAGTACATAAGTATATTGATCTCGATTACTCGGTAAAAATCCTTTGTAGTCAAACTCAATGCCCGGGCGCCCGTCATCGAAGACTAATTTCGTTTTCATGGTAAACCAATTAGCTTGATCCCAAGTAATAATTGTTGCGCCTTTAAATGTGATGACGGGTTTATTTTTATCTCGCCAACTGCCTTTAATAATCCAGCGCCCCGGTTCAACAATGAAGGTATGACTCATGAAAATATGATACTGACTGTCAATGAGTTTTATCATAACCTAGATTGAACTTGCCACGTCTTGCAATTTAAAAATAATTTGTTATATTTAAGCAGTAAAATTTTTCTTTTATAAATGGACATGGCTCAAGCACAATCAAAAACAGTAAATACCGTTATTTCTTTCTCGGCTAGTAATCATCTTCATAATACAGAAACGCGCCCTTGGGGTAGTTTCACTACCCTAGAAGAAGGACCTGGTTATAAAATTAAGAGGATTGAAGTTAATCCGGGGCATCGTCTCAGTTTGCAAATGCACCATCATCGTAGTGAGCATTGGATTGTGGTATCTGGTACTGCTAAGGTAGAATGTGGTGATGAGGTTAAAATTTTAACATCTAATCAATCAACGTATGTGCCTCAATGTACTAGCCACCGTTTAGAAAATCCGGGGGTAATTAAATTAGTTTTAATTGAAGTGCAAAATGGTGAATATTTAGGAGAAGATGATATTATTCGTTTTCAAGATGACTATGCTAGAAAGTAAATTTAGAAATGATTAATCTCACCAGCAACGCCATTAGAGAAATTAAACGTTTACAACAAAACGAGCGCCCTTCACCCCCTTATCTTAGAATTAGGGTTAATCAAGGAGGGTGTGCTGATTTATATTATCATCTTGATTTAGAAATGGGGTCGGGCGCTGATCAAGATTTAGTTTTTACTCATCATGAAGAAATACCGATCATTGTTGATCAAGAAAGCTATCAACACATTGAAAATTTAGTAATTGACTATGCTGAAGATTTGATGGGGGGCGCTTTTCAGTATCAGAATCCCAGAGCTCAAAATATATGTAGTTGTGGTATTTCCTTTTCTCCTCATTCTTCTACCGTAGTTATTAATGAATAATGAAAATTTGACAATTGATAATGAAAAATTGCTAAAGTTATACATTAAGTATTAAAACTTTTTACTTTTAGTTATTCTTTCCCGGTTTCCCCCTGCAAAATGTATATCCAGCGACCACGGTCTGCTAAGATTACCACAGTAAAATTACCAATAATTTAAAGAGTCATTCAATGGAAAAATCTTCTCCCTCCGAGCTTAAACCATGGCAAGAAATAGCTATTTTAGCTCTTACTAATAATTTCAAAATTACTTTAAAAACTTCCCTCAATAGTGAAGGTAAAATAACACAAAACATAACAGAAATTGATCTAATTAAAGGTGTTAAAAATCAATTATCTGCGGACAACTTAGACTCAGATAATCAGACATTGATAAACTTTCATCGCCAAGAATTAGCTAGAATCAATGATACTTGGCAAAAAAATAGAGAAACTATTGCCAAAGCTATAAAAATTCTTAAAGGTGAAAAAGTAGAGTTGCTTAAAAGCCCTTCTTCTTCCATATTATCAACCAAGGATAAGTGGAGCGAAACAAAAAATAATAGTATTACTGAATTAAACAATGAAGAGATAGAGCCGTCACAAATCGAAATTTCAGAATTAGAAAATGATGATCTTTTTAGTGAAGACTTGTTTTCGGATGAATCGGAAATAATTGATCAAAATGAAGAATCAGAAAATTGGTTAGATCAAGAAAATAAGGCCACTAATGACGACGAATTAGACGAAAAAGAAGAAATTATTTATACGGCTGAAGATGTGGAGTTTGAGCAAGATGAAATAGACGAAGAAGATATTTTTAGTATCCAAGATGAAGATATTGTCGCCACAGGAGACGAAGCCACAGAAGAAGACTGGGATAACTTAATGGAAGATGAAGAAGAAACCCCAGATATTGAAAATAGTGCCACTGAATTAGCCGGAGAATGGCAGGGGTGGCTAGAAGAAGACGAAAACGATGGCGAGGATGCCGAATATAAACCAGATGGCGACATTGACTGGAATGAAGAAGAATGGCAAAATCAAGGCTAAAAAGGCGACTGATTAGGATTTAAACCATAATTATAATAGGGGCTGGTGGATGGTTGCATAACTGCACCTCCGCCATAATTAGCGCCGGAAGGGATCATGGGAATAGCAGTATTAAAACTAGATGTTGGCGCACTTCCTGCAAAACTATTAGGAACTGCAGTATTACCCATGTTACCCATATTACTTTGTACTCCTGTATTCATGGAAGGCTGAGGGATATTTCCATAACGAGAGGTATCATAACCACGATTAGCACTCTGAGAAGCCATCATTTGATTCACTGCTTGGGATAAAGGAGTAGGTCCGGCACTAAATCCTCCCACATTGCTGGAAATAGAGCGTTGCTGATACTGTGAATATTCACTATTGGCTATGGCTAGAGGTACATTGGGCAGACTGCCACTACCGCTACCGCCATTATTTGCAGTCTCAGGTAATAAGTCGGGAAATAGATTGGGCATGGAACTTAATTGATTATAAAGCCTAGTCCTATTGTCTGCACTACTACTATTATTTCTATTGTCGTTTTGGGCGATGGGCGCTAGTAATTGTGTTCCTTGTTCTACGGCGGTAAGGGGATTTGGCTCAAAATTTTCCTCTCCATTCCCCACTAAAGGATTACCATTATTAACGCCATTAGTTTGAATATCTACATACCCAGACGGTAAATTATTATTACCATTACTTTGAGTGTTATTAGTTTGACGAGGGTTGAGTATTAATTGCCAAGTGACAATGCCAAAAACCCCTACAACCACAACTCCACTTAGGAATAATGGATTTAGAAATGTTCCCATGCGAGACTTAAAATAGTCAGGAGATGCTTTTTTACTGGATACCATGTTTTTGCCTCAGATTACCTTTTATGGAAATGTATCTATTTGTAACCATTGTAACGGATCAATTCTTCAACATAGAGACAATATTTTAGCTTTCTTGTCTTACTCTTTGGGTAATTAACGTCATGCCGTCAGCACGAATAAAAATAGCTGAATACCAATGATTTCCTTCATCCATAGTCACTCGTTTAAAAATTCCCCCCGTGGATAGCGCCTCTAATTCAATGGATTCAGGATTTAGTTTTAAATCAGGGGTAATTTTTTCTTCTTTTACGCCACCAATGAGTAAGCCTCCGGCGAGGGGCGCTGGAATAATGGCATCAAAATCAAATGTTTCTCCCAATCTCGCCTGAGTGGGCAATCTTAGCATAATTTCGGGAGGATTTGCCCCTGTAGTAATTTGATTTTTCTCTCTGATGATTTCTTCTTGTCTTAGCTGGTTATTTTCAAAAATTTGACGTGCAGAAATTTCAGTTTTTAAATTAAGTGGCTGACCATTATTGTTATTGATTCCTTCAATATTGGTGGTAATTTCGGCAATTACTTGATTACCTTGGGTTTTGATATTGTTAATTACTGTGGTATATTTCAAATTGTCATATTGTTGCCAAAAACTCTCTAAAATTTGCAAGTAAGATTCATTATTTAAACCATCTTCACTGCTAAACTCAGGACTAAGATAATTTTTAATTTCCATCAAGTTTTCTTGACTACTGGCTAATGAAATATTACTTATTAATGCTCTAATTTCTGCTTCTTGATTATTTTGAGCTTCAATGGGCTTATTGTTATTAATAAAAAAGTAGCTACTTACTAATAACAAAAATGATGATCTTAATATTTTCTTAAAGTTTCGGCTGTTTTTAATCATTATTTTATTAAAAAAATTTAATTTTCAAATATTACTAACTCCATGGGGGAGTATATTGTTGCATAATGGTGAAACTCTATCAAATATAGAGTTTCACATCTTCACTACCACCTCATATTCAATAATAAATGTTAGCTTAAACTAACCTATTATGACAGTCTTTAATTTTTGATTGTAACAGATTATGCTTGAGTATTATTACTTATTTTTATCTTTATTATTAACTTTAATAAAGATAATGGTTGAGAGCAAAAAAGTTTTGATAACTTAAAAAAAGCAATAATTAGAAATAAGGTAACAATGATCAAGCATTTTTCGGAAGATTGGATTAGGGAATGGTGTTATGAAAATGGATGGACAGATTTATTTCTTGATCGTAGAGATTATTGGGCATTTCCCCCTAATGCTGTGATGCCTTTACCTATACCCAGAGAAACTCTTTTACAAATTAAAGCGAAAAAAGGATTTTGTCACGAAGAGAAAATTTGGTTAGCCATAGCACTACTTATTATGATGGTAGCTGGAGTTTCTACTTATATTTTCAGTTGTCCGATGCCTTTGGTGGGCGCTTTTGCTTTGTGTGCGCTGGTAGTCGCAAATTTTGATTTAGATTAAATAATTCTTAGATATTTTAATTAGGGCTTATTTTCTTTTCAAAAAAATAATAATAATCAATATAAAAAATATTATTAAGCCCTAAAATAAATCACGTTAAATTAAATCAGCTTGATAACAAAGAACTGCACAAAGTGCAGAAATAATAGTAATGGCTGTAGCAATTAACGGATTTTGCCCTTGGGTAACAGCAAAAGATGTAATAATTCCAGCGCCCACCGCCGCAGTTAAACCAGCAGTTAATAAGTCCTTTCCTTCTTGATTATTCATTCTTGTTTATTTAGTTTTTTTATTATTAGTAATTAAGATAACACTCTATTTTAATAATGAGAAATATTCGTCAAGAAGATTAATATTTTGCGATATTTCTTTACAATAAAAACACTGCTTTCATCGTGAAGATTATAAATTACTGCAGTGATATTGAGTTAGCTATGGCAATTATTTGGTCACAAGAGAAAAAAGAGAATAATCAAATCGTGGCGAAGTAAATGATTTTTTCTATAATGACTTTAGAATCAATACTTGAAACAATAGAATATATGGTCACTCTTATTGAAAGAAAAATAGCCAGTTTAGAGGAATTTCTGCAAACTCCAGAAACTAAACCAGCACAAGAATTTTTTGATAATAAAATTACTACTAAACCGATGCCCCAAGGAAAACATAGTATTATTCAAGCAGAATTAACCACAACCCTTAATTCCTTTCTCAAGCCCAAAAAAATTGGTTTTGCTTTTCCTGAATTAAGATGCACTTTTGGGGGTAAATCCATCGTGCCAGATATTGTAGTATTGACTTATGAGCATATTCCCAAAGATGAAAATGGAGATATTGCTAATATAGTTAGTAGCGCCCCTGATTGGATGATTGAAATTCTTTCTCCTGCACAAAGTCAGAGTTTAATTATCAAAAAAATATTACATTGTCTTGACAGTGGCTGTGAATTAGCTTGGATTATCGATGGTGAACAAAAAACTATATTTGCCTACTCCCCTGAAAAAGTTAAGGCTTTTGATAGTGATAGTGATGTGTTGCCCGTGCCTAACTTCATGTCAGATTTTCAGTTAACTTTAGGAGATATTTTTGGTTGGTTAAATTTTTAGGAATAGAAGTAAAAGTATCAAAAGTTACAAAACAAAGTTAACGGTATCTTTAGGATAGAACTTTTGAAAAGAAAATTTCATAAAAAACGATTAGGAGAAATGATTAATGGCTAAAACTCCACAAGATGTCTTGCAAATGATCAAGGACAATGGCATTAAAATGATTGACCTCAAGTTTATCGATTTACCCGGTACTTGGCAACATTGCACATTTTATTATAATCAAATTGACGAAAATTCTTTTATTGAGGGTGTACCTTTTGACGGCTCTAGTATTCGTGGTTGGAAAGCCATTAATGATTCCGATATGGCAATGGTTCCCGAGCCGAATACTGCTTGGATTGATCCTTTCTATGCTGAACCGACTTTAAGCATGATTTGTAGTATCAAAGAACCACGCACGGGGGAGTGGTATTCCCGTTGTCCTCGTAGTATCGCTCAAAAGGCTTTAGATTATCTTGATAGTTGTAATATTGGTGATACTGCTTATTTTGGACCTGAAGCTGAGTTTTTTGTTTTCGATGATGTACGTTTTGATCAACAAGAAAATAAAAGTTACTACTATGTGGATAGCGTTGAAGGGCGCTGGAACACTGGTAGGGAAGAAGAAGGCGGTAATTTAGGGTATAAACCGGGTTACAAACAAGGTTATTTTCCCGTAGCGCCCACCGATACCATGCAGGATATGCGCACGGAAATGCTATTAACTATGGCTGAATGCGGTGTACCCATTGAGAAACATCACCATGAAGTGGCTACGGGTGGACAAAATGAGTTAGGTTTCCGTTTTGCTACTTTGATCAAGGCGGCGGATTATTTGATGACCTATAAATATGTAATCAAAAATGTCGCCAAAAAATACGGCAAAACTGCCACCTTCATGCCTAAACCTCTCTTTAACGATAATGGTTCAGGGATGCACACTCACCAATCCATTTGGAAAGATGGCAAGCCTCTCTTTTACGAAAAGGGTGGCTACGCTGATTTAAGCCCCATGGCATTACACTATATCGGTGGTATTCTCAAACACGCTCCAGCGCTCCTCGCCTTTACCAATCCTACCACCAACTCTTATAAGCGCCTTGTACCTGGTTTTGAAGCGCCCGTCAACCTCGCCTATTCTCAAGGTAATCGCTCTGCATCCATTCGTATTCCCTTATCTGGGGACAACCCCAAAGCAAAACGCATGGAGTTTCGTTGTCCAGATGCCACCAGTAATCCTTACCTTGCTTTTGCTGCCATGTTGTGCGCTGGTATCGATGGTATTAAGAATGAAATCGATCCGGGACAACCTTTAGATGTGGATATTTACGATTTATCCCCCCAAGAATTGAGTAAAATTCCTTCTACTCCTGCTTCTTTGGAGGGCGCTTTAGCCGCCTTAGAAAAAGATAGCAAATTTCTAACAGATACTGGTGTATTTAGTCAAGAGTTTATCGAAAACTGGATACAGTATAAGTTAGATAATGAAGTTAATCCCATGCGTCTTCGTCCTCATCCTTATGAGTTTGCTTTATACTACGATGTTTAAGGCTCTCGTTTTAGTCTTTTGTTTCAAAAATTAGGTTGAGTTGAGGTAACTGAATTCAATGGTTAAATTGCGTTTTTGTGTCTCGCAGAGGCGCAAAGGCGCAAAGATATTTTTAAACAACACAAAGTGAAATTTAAGAGATTGAAAGTTATATCTGAATTGTTTTTCTCGTTGGGGTAAAATCTTTAGTCGTGTTAATATAGATTTGGACTTTTAAGCATCCAAATCATTACCATCCATGAGCAACAATACAGAGTTAAGTCAACCATTACCGCCCGTAGTACAAAAAGTTTCTTCTAATCTACAAAGATGGGGATTTTGGGGATTTTGGACACAACTGGTACTAGGTATTATCTCGACTGTAACTCTCTTATTTTCTACTCCTGCTTTATTTGAAACAGATGCAAGATTAGAGGGCATAAGATTTGGTATTTTTTGTGCTTTCGTGGGCATTATTTTATTGATTGGAGCGTTAGTTACTGCTTTTCGCTACGGCAGAATCGGGCGCAAGGTTCAAAATCGAGACCCAGCCATGCGCCCAAAAAAATCTGATACTTTACAATTAATCAGAATTGGATTAGTGCTTAATTTGGTGGGAATGTTATTCGCTATCCTTGGGGCAGAGGCGCTGGTGGGTATTACCCTTGCTAAACTTTTAACTCTTTCTCCTCAGTTAATTGGTCCTAATACTCAGCAATATGTTAATTCTCTTGATATGTTAATTATTCAGGCGAATACTAATACCATTGCTGCTCATTTTTCAGGTATTGTTACTTCCTTAATTTTACTGAATCGAATTAATAGTTAAGTCAAAGTTAAAAGGGTAAAATTAGATTTAAAGATTTCTTGAACTACGATGGAATTGATTTACGTCTGAGAAGAATATGATTTACACTCTCTAGTTTTAAAATAAGACATTAAGGGTTGTTTTGATTGCTGTCTCACCACCCCAGCTAATCTTACTCAAACCATCTTAATCCTTAATTTGATCTTAACGAAAGTGGATTTATTGATCTGAATCCTATTGAGAAAATGCAAAGTAATCCGACAATGGATAATTAATTCTTACTCCCTTCCAAGTTAAATAACACAAAAAAACCCATGACTATAGAAAAACCGAAACCCATAGCGCCCCTCGCCATTTTAGTGGAAAAATTAGAGGGAATATTAGAAACTGTCAAGAATACTGAGGAATCCTCTCAATTAAAAGTAGATTTAGAAGAGGTATATCAATTGGCATCAGGATTAAACCCCTATTTGAGTGAAGTATCCAGCCCCCAATCCCAAGCCTTAGCTAACCTAGCAGAAAAAACAGCGCAGACAGATTGGACAAAACTATATCAAGAGGGCTTAACTGCTTTTAAATTAGAACAGGAAATGCTTTCAGGACATATTGAAGGGCAAATGTTACAAATTTTTGTGAAGATGACGGGCGCTAGAAACGTGCTTGAAATAGGAATGTTTACCGGTTATTCGGCTTTAGCTATTGCTGAAGCCTTACCCAATGATGGACAAGTTATCGCCTGTGAAATTGATAATTATGTCGCTAAATTTGCCCAAGACTGTTTTAAAGAGTCTCCATCTGGTCATAAAATCACTGTCAAAGTGGCTCCAGCTCTCGATACAATGACGAAACTCGCAGAGGATGGCAAAAATTTCGATTTAGTATTTATTGATGCCAATAAGAAAGAATATCAAGATTATTTTCGCTTATTATTAAACAAAAATTTAGTCCATAGCGGTAGTGTCATTGTGGTGGATAACACCTTATATCAAGGACAAGCGTATTTACCAGAATCTCAGCGTACAGCAAATGGTCAAGCTATTCATCACTTTAATCAAATGGTAGCAGAAGAAGGGCGAGTACAAAAGGTATTATTACCTCTGCGCGATGGTTTAACCATTATTCGAGTCAATTAACTGACGTTACGCACTGATTCAAATGTTAAGTTAAGGGAGGTTTCAGGTTGCAGGTTTCAGCGTTAAAACCCTTTCCTCTATAGACTTTTGTACAACAAAAAGATCAATAAACATAAGTTTCTTGTCAATTCTTTAACCTAACACCGCGACACCAACAATTAATTCTATTTTTGCGTAATATCAGTCAATTAATTTTGCACGATAACTTATTAGAGAGTTGAAACATTTTTTAGACATCAAGAATATTTTTATGCAACAGATTCTATTTTCCCAGAGGTGTCACCTTTACACTCTTTTATTTTCAATCTTTTCAGGTTCTTTATCGCCCCCACCGAAAAAAAAAGCCAATAAAGTCAATGTCTATGAAAAAAGGGACATAGCATCATGCTACATCCCTGATTCTGATTAATGTGAAAAGCTAATTAGCGAGTGCGAGAAAAACGGTTTCCTCTGCTGTTGCCACCGCCAAAAGAGTTGTTGTTTTCACGGGGTTTAGCTTTATTTACCTTCATGTCACGTCCCATCCATTCTGCACCATCTAAGGCTTCGATGGCTGCATTTTCTTCTGCATCAGTATCCATTTCCACAAAACCAAAACCACGCATGCGTCCAGTTTCTCTGTCAGTGGGTAAGTATACTCTTTTCACTGATCCAAAATCAGCGAAGGCAGAAGTTAAATGTGCTTCTGTAACGTCATAGGATAAGTTGCCTACATAAATTGACATAATCTAGTCTCCTTGTTTTATTTATTTTGCAATGATTCGTAACTCGGAGAAAAGACTGCCAATGGAAAACTCGAAAAATTCGTGAATGTCTTAAACAAAATCTTGAAACCGATACTTTATTTCATCAATTATTACTATAGCACATTTATTCTTAGTTTAGTTGGAGGGCGCTTTTTTTGATGGGTTAGTGAGAAGGGGAAGCAGAGGAAGAAAGGGAAGCAGAGGGAGAAAGGGAGAATATTAATTATTAGACATCTCCAACAATTAGAATTTTTGCACGGTGAAGCAGGCATCTTGCCTGTGTGTCTGGAGAAGTCAATCATTATCAATTTGTCTTCACTATCCCACTTTTTCAGCAGACTCTAGCTAGATTCGGGCTAGAAGCCCGATATTACGAGAAGAAGGGGTTTAAACCCCTTGCTCATTTCTAATTCATGGTTAACCACTTCTGCCCGTTGAGGCGCTGTAAGGTATATAACACCATTAAGTCAAGGTTAACTCGTCTTTCGTCAATCATAAATGATTCTAATGTACTAGGTTTTTGACTATTTACTGTACAACTAAAAGCCTTTTGCCCACTAATATCTTCATCTAAAAAATAAATGGCAAAACTGCGCGCGCCCCAAGCGCCCACCACCTGCCAACATTCCGGGTTATTTTCTAAGCCCAAGACGGGAATCTTGCCTTTTTTGAGGGCGATGTCGATGTCAGCAATACCTTGGTTTGCAAAGGCAGTTTTTAGGGATGGGGTAAAATCTTGTTCGATAAATTCAGTAAATGGTTTATCTTCTAATGCCGGTGGTTTAGCTTTTTTTGCTGGTGTTTTGGCGGAGGGCGCTGGGTTATTATTTTGGGTTTCTTCGCTCATAATTTTAATATTTAATTATTTCTCAGTTTATTTTAACCTCAGTTCGATGCAATAGTACCTGATAAGGGCAGGTTTCAGGTTGCGGGTTTCAGGTGTAATTTTCAGACGATGATATAATTCGAGGAAAAAATTGAACCTAAAAAATCAATTAAGATATATTTTTTGTCAATTCTTTCACCTAATACCTAACACCTGACACCCTTACAGTACAGAAAATTTTATCTCGAACTCAGCTTTATTTTAAAACGAAAACTCCCAATTAAGTAGGAATTATGAATTATGAAGTTTTGATACTTATCATCGATGCGTAAATTATCCATTATCCTTGTAAAGATTGACATAATTCCAATAATTGCCGAATACTGTCTCTACATAATTTTTAGTTTCAGGAAAAGGAATATTTTCCACAAACTGATCAAAATCAGAAATATCATACTCTTGTAACCAACTAGAAATATTACCCGGACCTGCATTATAACTAGCAATGGCTAACATGGAGTTATTGTCATAGGTGCGATGGGTATAATCTAAATACCATGTACCTAAATTAATACTATCATCAGGGTCTGTTAAAGAATAATCCGCCAAGCCGATTTGTGGTGCAATCCATTCCCCCGTGTCTGGCATTACCTGCATCAAACCCGTAGCGCCCACCGGCGACTTAATTAACGGTTGAAATCTTGACTCTTGACGTATCAATGCGGTTACTAAAAATGGGTTTAATTTTCTTTCCGTTGACCACTTGACAATTTGTTCTTTATATGGTAGGGGAAATAATGCTTGCCAATATTCAGGACTACTACGCAAAATGTGCCATTGGCGCAAGTCATCGGGTTTTTCTCGGTTGCTCAAATTCCAAATCATACTAATGCTTTGCAGATATTTTCCTTCCAGTTGCAATAAGACGGCTTGGGAAAATTGTTCTGTCACCGAAATATTTTCAGGATCGATTATTTCTGCTTGAAATAGGGTTTTGGCGTCTTCATCTTGCCCTAGTAAATAAAGTTCTTTAAACATAGTCGATCCGCCGGGAAGAATGGCGCGCGCCGTCGGAGTTTCGATGGTAAATGAGCGGTTTTTAATGGTAGTAAAATCTCCCACATCTTGACCTAAATTAACGGCTGAACGCCAAGCATAGTAAGAGTGAGGATGTTTTTCTAAGACATATTGAAAGGCTTTTTCTGCTTCTGCCGTTTGTCCTAATCCTCGCGCCCATTTGCCCACCCAAAAAGAGGCTTTGGGGGCAACGCTACTATCAGGATTATTGACGGCAATTTGTTGCGCCCATTGCCATGCGGAAGCGGTATCCCCTCTACTAGCAAAATCGCGCGCGATTTGCCAACGGTAATCACCAGCTTCATCGGAGTTGGAATATTTTTGTAGTAATTCTGATCTAGCGCCCGTCGCCTCATTACCTCTGCCTAAACTATTTAAGAGGACGATTTTTTGACTAAGGGCGGAGGGCGCTTCTGCTGGAAAACGCTCATCCACTTGAGTGAGATAATTAAGGGCTTTTTCCCCACTGACGAGGGTGGCTAAACGTCTTAGCCCTAAACCTGTTTCTGTGGCTTCGGGAAATTGTTTAATTAAATTTTCATAGCCGATAATTGCCTCATTTTTTTTCTCACTCACCTGATAACCTCTGGCAATACGATAGAGATTTTCGGCGGTGGAGGGCGCTTTGACATAACTTTGCGCCCCACTTAAAAATTGCCCTCGGCGCCAATAACTATCGGCAATAATTTGCCACTGAGAAGGGGTTAATTTCTCGGCATATTCACTCACTAAACGATCTCGTATCGGATCACTTTTTGCTGTAATATCATGTTGCACCAACTTTAACATTAAATCCATTTGGTCGGGATTATCTGTCAACAATTCATACATCATGGTTTGGCTGAGGGGATGTTGAGGGAAAGATTCTATGGCAATGCGCCAATAACTTTCGTCATTTTCTCCTAATTTATAATAAGCATTTACTGTTATAGGGGAGGTGGGATATTCAGTAATTAATTTTTGCCAAAATTCTTCCCCTCGGGTTCGATCATTCATCAACTCAAAGGCTCGACCCTGTTTGTAGAGGATGGAGGGCGCTAGTATGGGATACTGTAGCTCTAAATTTTCTAAGTAAGTCCAAGCTAAACCGCCGTCAAAATCTTCGTTAATTAAATCAGAGGCTAATAAATAACGGGCGCGCGCCCTATCTAAGCTAGAATCTGGACGAGAAGCAATTTCTGCTAATTTAGCTCTTCTTTCGGCTGGGGGGTCGGGCGCTAATGCTAATACTTCGGAGGGCGCATCTAAACGGTATTCGGGCGCTTCTTCAAAACGAGGCAAGATCACTTTATCCCAAATTTTACCAAACTGAGGAGTTAAATAAGTTGCTCCAATTACCCCTGATGCCAATAACACCAACGTAGAGAGGGGAAGAATTAAGCGAGATTTTTTGCTATTCATAGACTAAAGTTGATGACCAGTAAGTTTAACGAAAATATCTTCTAAATTAGACGCTCGAATCATAATACCCGTGCGATCTTGAAGATGATTAACATATTCATTAGCATCCTGAAGAGTCGGAAAAAACTCATAATCAATGCGTTCGCCCTTTTGCTTTACCATAATTCCCTGACCATATTTTTCCTTAAACTGCTCCACCGTACCCAATTCAATTAGCTGACCAGCATCAATAATACCAACTCTCTGACACAAAAACTCCACTTCTTCCATATAATGAGTAGTTAATAAAATTGTCATGCCTTGACGGTTTAAATCTTTGATAATTTCCCACAAACGACGACGAGTTTGAGGGTCTAATCCTACGGTAGGTTCATCTAAAAATAACACTTGTGGATTATGTAATAGCGCCCGTGCAATTTGTAAACGTCTTTTCATGCCCCCTGATAACGTCTTGACTAAATCACGGCGCCGATCTGACAACTCCACATATTCTAACCAACGATTGATTAATTCTTGTCTTTCTGGGTTAGGAATATGGTGCATTCTGCCATGAAATTCCAAATTTTCCCATACCGTCAACTCCCCATCTACGCTAGTTTGTTGTAAGACTACCCCAATACTGCGTTTAACTTGTTCGGGATTTTTGCTCACATCATACCCAGCCACTTCAATAATACCACTACTAGCACTAGCGAGAGTTATTAACATTTTAATAGTTGTGGATTTTCCTGCACCATTTGGTCCTAATAAACCGAATATTTCCCCTGATTTAATCTCAAAGGAAAGGTCATTTACTACTGGAATTTGATTGTAAATTTTGCTAACGTTTTTTAATATAACTGCCATATTTAATTAGGGTTTGATGAAAAAGTATTTTGGTGAGGGGATATAGAATTTAGAATGTAGAATGTAGAATTTAGAATTTTTGATTGGAATGAAAAAAATACAGTATTTTTAGAGAAAAAAGTTAATTAAACCACAAGATTATAGACACTACACTAGGATAGTAAAACCTCATAATTGTCCATGGTCAATTGTCAATTTGCTCTCACGACTGCCTTTCTTATAATAAAAAATCGGTGAGAATTTCGTCTGGTTCATCTTCAATCTCATCATAATCCTGACTAAATTGAACAGGAGCAAGACTTCTATTGATTTGCAGTGAGGCAACTAATTTTTCTAAAATACTTAAACGATTAACTATTTTTTCAATTTGTTGATCTTTATTTTCCAATACTTTATTTTCCAATACTTTCAAGCGCCCTTCAACGGCTTTATTTTTTTGTAGTATTTCTTCTATTTTTAGTGGTTCAATATCAATGGTTAAATATTGCCCAATAATATCCGTTACTAGCTCTTCTATATTTTGCTCTTTTTGTAAGGCAATTTTATCCAATTTTTCTAACCATTCATCAGGAAGATTTAGAGATAAATTAGCTACTTGAAAATTAAAATTATTACTCATTTAATATGGCTTTTTTACTTTTTACTTAGGGTCTGCTGAATAAATCATAACGCTTGTCAAATAAAGGTTTAAAGTCTATTATACATAACAAAAAGTGTCATAAATTGACTTTTTTCTCTAAAAATACTGTATTTTTTTCATCCCAGTCAAAAATTCTAAATTCTACATTCTACATTCTAAATTCCACATCCCCTCACCAAAATACTTTTTCAGCACCACCTACTTATTTCTTGTCAATCCCTCTCCTAATAAAGATAAACCTGTCACCATTAATGTCATGGTAAAACCGGGAAAAAATGCTGTCCACCAAATCCCTGTGGGTAATCCATCCAAGGCTAGGCGCAAATCATAACCCCATTCTGGCACATTATCGGGCAAACCGAGACCTAAAAAGCCTAAACCTCCCAAGATTAGAATAGCATCAGCAGTGTTGAGAGTAAATAAAACGGGGATACTTTGAACGACATTAAAAAAAATATATTTGCTTAAAATGCGCCCTTCACCAGCGCCCGTCGCCGTGGCAGCCTCTACAAATAATTCATTTTTCACACTGGTAGTTTGATTGCGCACCACTCGATAATATTGGGGAATATAAGAAATAGATAAAGCGATGGAAGCGTTTAAAATGCCTCTACCCACCACAAAAGCTAAAGTTATGGATAATAATAAACCGGGTAAAGTGTAAATTGTATCCATGATAAATAACAAAAACTTGTCTAAATTTCCCCCAAAATAACCGCTAACTAATCCTAAAGGCACACCAATAATTAAACTTAAACTGGTGGCTAAAATTACTACTTTAAAAGCTGTTTGAGTGCCAAAAATAGTGCGACTAAATACATCATAACCTTGTCCTGTAGTTCCCCACCAATATTGACTATCGGGCGCTTGGTGAATAGGGTTAGCAAGAGATTCGAGGGGGTCTTTTATTACTCCGATATGTTGCCAAAAGTTAGCAGATAAGGCAATAATAAGGAAAAATAAGGTTATGATAATTCCTGTATAAAATAAATAAGTTGATAAGTCAAAATCATGATTTTTTTTAAGCATTTTATCCGAGAATAACTGACAATGGACAATGAATAACAGTAATTTACCCACCGTGTAATGAATTACACGGCTAACGAGACCACGTTCAATAAATTGAACTAAGATATTGATATTACTAATTTGTAAGTAATCAACGGACTTAATATAATCTGTCTTAAACTTTATCAATTACAAAGGTCTTCATTTACTTGAAAGACACTTCGGATTATCACAAAGATTATCTTTGCGTCTTAGCGCCTTTGCGAGAAACAAAAAACGTGATTTGCTCATCTGAAATGCGCTGTAATGTTGCTGATTGATTCAGCAAAACTTAATTATCCATGGTCAATTATTTATTAGTCTTCGTGATCATCAAAAGGATCGCTAAGTTCAGCGGAAGGAGGTCCGAAAGCGAGATAAATGGAGTATCCTGTTAAGACGACAAGGGCAATAGCGACGCTAAAACCAATTAAAGTTGCTGTATCCATAGATAATGTTAAATTAATTTCAATAATATATTTTCTATTCTACCACCCTGTAATGGCAGGGGTATCCAATAATAATTCTTTACTGGTGGGGGTGGAGGGCGCTGGTTTTTCCCTCGTTTCAATGCAAAAAGTAGCGGTATTAAAACCGCCAAATCTTTGTACTGTGCTGGTTCTGAGTCTTACGTCTTCATTCACAAACCAAAAACGCTCATAAATAGTCATGGTTTCGTATTCAGTGGTTAAAATTAAAGCGTCTTCATCATCCAAGTAATATTCCCCTGCTACGGGGACAATTTCAGCGTAGCCTCTCTCTCTCAATAACTTACCTTGACGGGGGTTATCCGCTTCGGGAATGAGGGCAAAAACCGTTTCCCCTTGATGATTTTCGTCTTCTTTATCCCATGCCATAGCGCCCTCCCAACTGACAAAAGAACCACCTACGGATAATTCTGGATCAAATTGGTGCATATCACAGATTTCAGCAATTTTGGCATCGTTTTTATCAAGATTTTTTACCTTAATTTCTGATTCGCCACTTTCTGCACGACGAAAAGGGAGATGGTGTGTCGTGCGCTGGGATTTCCACTCTCCGGCGCTTTGTTGAAAAAATTTTAATCCGTCCATTTTTATTCAGTTGATATTGTTTTATTTTATTTTATAGTCATTTAGGTGCAAGAATGCCTGATAAGGGCAGGTTTCAGGTTTCAGGTTGCAGGTGTAATTTTCAGACGATGATATGATTCGAGAAAAAAATTTAACCGAAAAAATCAATTAAGATATATTTTTTGTCAATTCTTTCACCTAATACCTAACACCTGATACCTGACACCTTTATTTAACCTTTGCCCTTTTAAACTGCTTGGGGTTGTGCTTGGGGTTGAAATTGAAAGAGATTGTACACCACATTACGGCGAATATCGATCATCAATTCCAAAAACATCTCATAACCTTCCTGCTTATATTCAACTAGAGGGTCTTTTTGCCCATAACCCCGCAATCCCACTGCTTCGCGCAAACCATCCATATTTTGTAAATGTTCACGCCACAACATATCGATTTGTTGCAAAATGAAAAATCTTTCCACTTGACGCATTAAACCGGGTTGCATTTGTTCGATTTGATGTTCTTTTAAATCATAAGCCTTGTGGACTTCTTCTCGTAAAAAGGCTTTCATCTCCGATGCCGTCATATCTTCCAAATCCTTGACAGTAATATCTTGTAAGAGATAAATAAATTCTTTGGCTTTATCGACTAATGCCTCTAAATTCCACTCATCGGGGGGTAAGTCTGGATTGACGTAAGCATCGACAATTTCATCCATAGTTTTTTCAGCATATTGAATAACTTGGTCTTTCAAATCGCGCCCTTCTAACACCCGTCGCCTTTCGGCATAGATGGCGCGCCGTTGATTATTCATCACTTCGTCATACTCAAAAACGCTCTTACGAGCATCATAATAGAAGGTTTCGACCTTTTTCTGAGCGCCCTCCAACGAACGAGTTAACATCCCTGATTCGATGGGCATATCTTCTTCCACTCGAAAAGCATTCATCAACCCAGCCACTCGATCACCGCCGAAAATCCGCAGTAAATTGTCCTCTAAGCTCAAGAAGAAGCGTGTTGAACCCGGATCGCCCTGTCTTCCGGCTCTACCTCTTAATTGGTTGTCTATACGCCGTGATTCGTGTCTTTCTGTACCGATGACGTGTAAACCACCCTTATCGATTACCATATCATGTTCTGTACTGGTGAGGTTTTCGTATTCACGACGAATCATTTGATATACTTCTCTCATTTTTAGGATAACAGGATCGGTGACGGGCGCTTTTTCAGCCGCCACAGCGATCTTTTCCTCAGCATCTAATTCCGAGAGGGTTTGTAAGCCATAGCTATCCACTGCCATTTTAACAACATCTTTCAGCGCCTGTTCTGTTTCGGGGGATAATTCACAAGGGAAAATATCAGAACTAGGTTTCCATGTTTTGCCTTTTTTACCTTTACCGTTACCGCTAAATCCTTGGGGTGAAGGGCGCTTTGCCATGTCAATTCCAGCCACGTTAACCATCAAACTATCATCCTCTGGGCGCACGATTTGAGGCATTAAATATTCTCGAATTTTGAGGCGCGCCATGTAGTCAGAGTTACCGCCAAGAATAATATCTGTACCCCTTCCCGCCATGTTAGTAGCAATAGTTACAGCGCCCTTGCGCCCGGCCTGAGCGACAATTTCTGATTCCCTCTCCACGTTTTCGGGGCGCGCATTGAGGAGATTATGGGGGATTTTTCTTTCTTTTAATAAATGAGATAATAATTCTGATTTCTCTACGCTTGTAGTACCAACTAAGACAGGGCGACCAGTTTCGTGCATTTCAGCGCACTCCTCCGCTACCGCTTTCCATTTAGCCACCTCATTTTTATAGACTACATCGGGTAAATCATGACGATCATTAGGGCGATTGGTGGGGATAATGGTAACTTGGAGGTTATAAACCTTCTCAAATTCCGTTTCCTCTGTTTTTGCCGTGCCTGTCATACCCGATAATTTTTCGTACAGTAGGAAAAAGTTTTGATAGGTTATACTAGCGAGGGTTTGGGTTTCTCGTTGGATTTCTACCCCTTCTTTGGCTTCCATGGCCTGATGCAAACCGTCACTCCATCTTCTCCCTTGTAATACCCTTCCCGTAAACTCATCCACAATCACCACTTCATTATTACGCACGATGTAGTTAACGTCACGGGCAAATAATTCCTTAGCCTTAATAGCGTTGAAGATATAATGCGCCCAAGGGTTTTGTTGATCGTATAAATCCTCAACCCCTAATAATTCCTCAGCTTTGGCAAAACCTTCATCGGTTAATAAGACACTTTTGGCTTTTTCATCCACTTCGTAATGGCCTCCGTCTCCGTCTTCCTTTTGTCTAGTAAGGATTTGAGCGATTTGGGCTGCCTGTTGATATTTTTCCATGGGGCGATCTACCTGCCCAGAAATGATTAACGGGGTGCGCGCTTCGTCCACTAAAATAGAATCCACCTCGTCAATGATAGAGTAGTTGGGAGGGCGCTGGACCACTTCTTCAATGGAAGTCGCCATATTATCCCGTAGGTAATCAAAACCTAACTCACTATTCGTGGCATAAGTTATATCAGCGAGATAATTTTTTCTTCTTTCAGGAGAATCCATACCACTTTGAATCAAACCCACTTCTAAACCTAGAAAGCGGTGAATTTGTCCCATCCATTCCGCATCACGGCGCGCGAGATAGTCGTTAACAGTGACAACATGAACCCCTTTACCAGTTAAACCATTAAGATAAGCTGGTAAAGTAGCCACAAGGGTTTTACCTTCCCCCGTTTTCATCTCGGCAATTTGTCCAGTGTGTAAAACAATTCCTCCTAACATTTGCACGTCATAATGGCGCATTCCTAATACTCTTACCCCTGCTTCTCTGACTAAAGCGAAGGCTTCTGGTAAAATTTCATCAAGTAAATCGTCTCTTTCTTCTTTGTTTTTGGCTTTGGCTAACATTTCCTTGAAAGAGGCTGTTTTTGCCCTCATTTCGTCATCTGTGAGCTTTTGCATATCTTCTTCGAGGATATTAATATCAGCGATGAGGGGTTGTATTTTTTTTAGTTTGCGCGCGTTGGGATCGCCAAATATTTTCTTAAACATACTCTATTTTTATAAGTTCTTCTATATTTCTATATAATTCTTCATCATATCATTTTGCGTGAAAGGCTATTTAGGGTTTGCTGAAAAAGTCCAATCATGAAGGTAAATTGACAATGGTGAGGCGTTACCATCTCAGGGGGGTATGTGCCTAAACTTTTGATAATTGTATTGTATTGTCTAGTATCAAGTTCGTTTGATCACTTATCAATCAATTAAAATAATTTTAGTTCAATTTATTGAACGTGATACTGTTGGTTCCGTGTAATTCATTACACGGTGGGGAAACAGCGAAGATATAATGTGTTTGTAACAGATTATCCGAACTTGATATAATTTATTTAGCAGACTTCAATTAGCTAGAATGAGAAGGTATAGTTTAGCAAAGTAGGATGGAAAAATGGAAAAAACTAAAGTAATGGAAAAAACTAAAGTTATTTTAGAAAGAATCACTTTTAACCCAGAAATCATGGGAGGAAGGGCGTGTATCCGAGGGATGCGCATTACTGTAACCTTAGTCTTAAAATTGTTAGCCAGTGATATGACTATTGAAGAAATTTTAAGAGAATATCCTGATTTAGAATTGGAAGACATACAAGCCTCTTTAAAATATGCTTCATTATTGGCGGATGAAAAAATTTATTATTATGAGGAAGAAAAAGTAGCATGAAATTTCTAGGGGATATGGGCGTTTCTCAAACTGTCATTAATAACCTACGCAATAATGGTTATGATGCTATACATCTTAGAGATCAAAGTTTACAGAAACTGGCAGATAGCGATATTGTCATTAAGGCAAAAGCAGAAAACAGAGTTATTCTAACTTTTGATTTAGATTTCGGTGAATTATTAGCATTTAGCGGTGATACGTTACCCAGTGTGATTATTTTTCGGTTAGAAAAAGCCAATCCTGATTATGTTTTGAGTAAATTAAACCCCATTTTACAAAAACATCAAGATGTTTTGCAAGTTGGGGCAATTATTGTGATCAAAGACAATAGTTATCGTATTAGAAATTTACCGTTTGCTAAAAAAATTAAAATAGGCGAGCTTCAAGGTAAAAAGGTAATTTTTAGGCCTTTTTTAGACTTGTAGTATGATTATTCAGCGCCCTCCACCTATCTTTTCGACACAAAATTTTCCAGCGCCCGCCCCAAACCAGATAACGTATATTCAGACGCTTCCACATCCACTCTTTGGAATAACTCTTGACAAGTTTGAGAAGTTTGTGGTCCAATAGAAGCAAGGGCGACAGATTCTAATAAAGATTGTGCCGTATCAGCGCCCTCCGCCCTTACCAGTAAATCATAAAAATTACCCACTGTTTTAGAACTAGCAAAGGTAATAATATCAACGATACCATTTTCCAGTGCTGATAATACCGTAGAATCAATATCATCAGGACATCCTGACTGATAAGCTGGTACTTCTAGCACCCAAGCCCCTTCTTGAGAGAACTCTTGTACTAATATTTCTCGTCCTCCTGTTTCCACCCTAGGGAATAGCATTTTACATCCTACTAAGGCATCAGGAAAATTTGTCACCATGGCATCTGCCACAAAATCAGGGGGAATAAAATCCGCTTCCACACCATAATTACTCAAAACTTGGGCGGTTTTTTTACCTACCACCGCAATCTTGAGATGTTGTAAATCTTCTTTAGTTTTGCCGTATTTTTCCCACCTCTGCCAAAAATAATTAACGCCATTGGCACTGGTAAGAATTAACCAATCAAAGTTATTTATATCAATAATTGCCTGATCTAACTCTACCCAACTAGAAGGAGGTTTAATCACTAAAGCTGGTAACTCTAAAACAACAGCGCCCTTCGCCTCTAGCAAATGCCGAAACTCCGAAGCAGCGCCCATTGCCCTAGTAATTAAAATAGTTTGTCCAGCTAAGGGATAAGTCATGCGATAATTAGACATTTATTATAAAAAGAAATCAGCCATAGCTATTGTAACCGCTCAGACACCTATAATTAGGGTTTGCTGAAAAAGTATGTTGGTGAGGGGAAGTGTCAGGTTTCAGGTTTCAGGTTTCAGGTTTCAGGTTTCAGGTTTCAGGTTTCAGGT
>JACYMF010000111.1 GCA_015272165.1 Cyanobacterium sp. T60_A2020_053 | reverse complement strand
ACCGTAGGGCATACGGGAACATACGCTTGGGGAGATTTGCCCTCTTGGGCGATTGCCTATGGGCTGTCGTCTAACGGCGAGTCGGTGAACCGAGAATCCCCCACTATAACCCGTAGGGTTTAGTGGTGGGAGTGTCAATAGGTTACAGGTTGCAGGTTTCAAGTTTCAGGTCTAATTTTCAGACGATTCTTTCACCTAATACCTGACACCCGATACCTGACACCTTTACTTAACAAGAGTTTTGACTTAATAACATTTCGATAATATAGGCAACTCCGTTATCATCTACTGAAGTAGTGGTGTAGTCAGCAATGTTTTTAATGTCATCTGGCGCATTGCCCATGGCTACGCTTAATCCCGCATACTGTAACATGGTAGCATCATTAAAATTATCGCCAATAGCCATAACGTTAGCAGAGGATAAGTCCAAAATTTCCTCCGTTAAAAATTTTATAGCATTTCCTTTATGCACATTGGAGGCGGTTGCTTCTAAATAAATAGGGTTTGATTGAGTTAAATATAAATCTTGCTCACGGTGGAGGGCGCTTAAATCTTCTAAAAGTTCTTTAATCATCATAGCATCAGGACTTAATGCCAATAGTTTAGTGGGTGATTGAGAGAGTAGGGGCGCTAAATCTTCCACCACATTAACAGTAATTCCAGACCTTTCGATGTAAGAATCGGTTTTTGGGGTTACTTTATCGACATATAGTTCATCATTAAAATAAATATGAATTTCCAAAGGTGAATCTGTTGATCTACTTTTTAGATAGTTAAAAAGTTTTAAAGCGATGCTATTATTTAAAGGGCGATGGGCAATTATTTGCTCATCCTCTGGATGTTGAATCCAGGCGCCATTATAGGCAATAATGGGCAAATCTGCACCAATGTCACGGTGAAATCTCACAGCAGAGCAGTACATTCGTCCTGTGGCTAAACCAACTTTGATACCCCTACTCTGTAACTTTCCCACCGCTTGTTTTACCGCCGAGGTGACTTGATTACTGTCGGGCGCTATAGTACCATCAATATCCAAAAATAATAATTTAATTTGTTCCATAGCAAACTAATTCCCCTCGTTTTTTATGCCCCTAATTTAACTTATTTTCGGTTAAATTTAGACTAAAATTTTGCCCTAACTAAAAATTGATAATTTCCCCCCACTTCTAACTGATAGTCGGAATTTTCCAAAAAACGTGCCAGAGGTTCTTGAATTAAACTACGTCCTAAAGTAGGCTTAACAGATAGTTTTCCTCGCAAAAAGTGCCACTCAAAATCCCATTGATAACCACCAGCTTCGATTTCTCCTCTGATTTTACCAGTTTGCCACGATTGGGCAGTAATTTTTACTTGGGCGATGGTTGTTGGCGTTGTCATCGGGCGCTGTTTCTTTAATTTTTGTCTCTTTTCCTAATTTATCTCAAAACCATAATCGATAAGCTAAGACGCATTTAAGTCGTTAAGTGAAGGTAGGCAAAAGGCAACAGGGGAGATAATAATTCATAATTCATAATTCATAATCCATAATTCATAATTCATTACCCTCACGACTCCAATTTTTTCTCAAACCTTAAATAATGCTCTATTTTTTCTAAGACTTTCTCCTCATCCACTGGTTTAGTGAGAAATCCAGCAGCGCCCACCATCTTACTACGCACTCTGTCGATTACCCCATCATTACCTGTTAAGATAATTACAGGAGTATCTTTTAGTTGCGAAACCCGTCTGATTTGCGAACAAATTTCATAACCGTTAATAACAGGCATAATTAAATCTAAAAAAATCAAATCAGGTTTATTTTTCAGAATTTCAGGTAATGCCTTGAGAGGATTCTGCACCGAAATAAATTGATAACCAGCCTTAGTAATTATATGTTCCATAATTTGACAGATTTGTAAACTATCATCAACACATAAAATTAGTTTTTGTTGAGTAGTTTTAGTTATTTTATAATTACTATTAGTGACACCAATAAGATTAACTTTTAAAGATTGATCTCTCACTTCTACCAACTCAATTAAACCCATTTGAAAATAAGGCTTTAACCAAACAGTAACCTTAATTAAATCTAATCCAAGTTTATCAGCAATTTCTCGCAAAGGATATTTACCGTTAAATAAAGAAACAATTTTTTGATAAGTTTTATCGTTAAATTGTTGCCTGAGAATAGCTGGATTCTTGATGATAGGGGCATTAGAAGGAGACCAAATAGCGACTTTCTCCTGTTGCCATTTTTGCCAATTTAACTCCACAGGCTCAAAAATGGTCTCGATTTTAAACAAATTAATAGAATTTCTCAGCCCTGACTCTTCAGAAAAGTTATCTTCAATTTTGACAAAATCATACAATAAATTTTCAATAAATTCTGCTTGGATTATATCAAAAATAACCTCTTTTATTTTTTCATTGACTATAAATATTGCCTGTTGTTTAGTAATTAAAAAACGTTGTAAAAGACTAACAATTAAATAATAATTCCAACATTCATATTGTTTAGCTTTATGGAAATCTAATAATTTATAATCTAAATCAGGACAGTATAATTTGATCAGCCTTTGCCATGCGCGATAAGGATGTAAACCGCCATCTGCCCAAATAAAACGCCCCAAAAAGAGATATAAACGCCAACTTTGACCATCAGATTTGATTATATCAATTCTACCTGTAAATTTTTTTAATGATTCTACTCTTTGTCTTAATCTCATTGCGGGGCATTGATTTTTACCTTCTAATATTATCTATCATTATCTTGTTTCTTGGTCTATATATTTATTATTGAGACATAAACTTTCGTTTATATTCAAGAAATATTAAAACCGTCGTAGAGACATAAAATTTTACGTTTTACCAGAATTAATCTCATGTTTGGCAATGACGTTAAAAAAACTAATCATACATAAAAGTCTATCTAATCAATAAAAGTATTGACAACAATCTATTAATGCTATTATCATAAATAGGTGTAAGTCAAATGAAGGAGAAAAAATTTGATTCATGGGACTTTGCATCAGTTAAAGCTATTTGAAACCACAGCGCGCCTCCAGAGTTTTACCAAGGCGGCCGAGGAGTTATCAATAAAGCAACCGACAGTTTCCAGTCAAATTAAACAATTAACTCAGGCGGTAGGTTTACCCTTATTTGAGCAAATTGGCAAACAATTATATCTTACCGAAGCTGGGGAAGAATTACTAGCAACCTGTAATGATATTTTTGCCAGATTGGATAACTTTGAGATGAAAGTCGCTGATTTGAAGGGGGTAAAAGAGGGCAGATTAAGAGTAACAGTTGTGACTACTGCTAAATATTTTTTACCTCGTCTATTAGGTTCTTTTTGTCAGATTTATCCCAATATTGACATCTCTTTACAAGTTACGAATCATGATCAAATTCATGAAAGAATGGTAGCCAATAAAGATGATTTATATGTCTTGAGTAAACCCCCTGAAGAATTAGATTTAGAAAGCTATGCTTTCTTGGATAATCCTTTAGTGGTAATTGCTAAAAAAAATCATATTTTAAGTGACAAAAAAAATATTCCTTTAAAAGAATTACAAAGTTTTCCTTTTATTTTAAGGGAGGTTGGTTCAAATACTCGCAAGGAGGTGCAAAGTTTATTTGAAAAAGAAAAATTAAAGGTCAGAGTCCGTTTAGAATTAGGCAGTAATGAGGCAATTAAACAGGCTTTAATCGGTGATTTAGGTATTTCTATTTTGTCTCGACATACTCTTACTTCTAATTGTTATCAAGATTTAACTGTTTTAGATGTGCTGGGTTTTCCTATTCAAAAGCATTGGTATGTAACTCATTTAAAGGGGAAGCAATTATCGGTAATTGCTCAAACTTTTTTGCTTTATCTTCTTGATGAAGGGAAAAAATTGGCTAGTTTAAATTTAGTGAACAATTATCAAAATAATGATGATGTTTAAGAATCTTTGGTTAATACGGAAAAAAGGAGAACCTGAGAATAGTAAATGTCTCTAATAATGGTGAAAATAAGGACTAAAGTCTAGACTACAAACTTAGATAACGGCATGATTAAAAACTAAAAAATATGATGAGTTTTTTTACAGAAACTATTTGGTTTATACCTTGTTATACCTTGATAGGTGGGTTATTTGCGCTTCTTTGGGCGCCCGGCATCCTACGCAATACAGGATCACGCCCAGCAGGGTATATTAATATTGTGATGACTTTTTCGGCGTTTATTCACAGTGTCATCGCCCTTTCTCAAGTGTGGAATCTTCCCCCCCAAGATATTCGGGTGACTTGGCTGGAAGCGCCCGGCTTAACTATTTCTTTCGATATATTAGTGTCGGGAGTGACGGTGGGCGCTTTGGCTTTAATTACTGGTTTAAATGTACTATCTCAGTTATATGCCGTAGGCTATTTAGAAATAGATTGGGGATGGGCGCGCTTCTTTGCTTTGATGGGTTTCTTTGAGGCGGGAATGTGCGGTTTGGCGCTTTGTAATTCCCTATTTTTTAGTTATGTTTACCTCGAAATTCTCACTTTAGGTACATATTTATTAGTGGGTTTTTGGTATGCACAACCGTTGGGAGTATCCGGCGCCCGAGACGCATTTTGGACAAAACGGGTGGGGGATATTCTCTTATTGATGAGTGTCATTGCCCTTTATCCTCTCTCAGGCACTTGGAATTATACGGATTTGGGCATTTGGGCGCAAACGGCAGAGGTTAATCCAACTTTATTTACCATAATTTGTTTAGGTTTGATTGCTGGACCTTTGGCAAAATGTGCGCAAATTCCTTTACAGTTATGGTTGGATGAAGCCATGGAAGGACCTTTACCTGCTTCTCTTTTGCGTAATTCTATTGTAGTGGCGACGGGCGCTTATGTTTTGATTAAGTTACAGCCTGTGTTGGAATTATCCCCCATTGCTTCTAATGTGGTGTTTGGCGTTGGTGCTTTAACTGCTGTTTTGGCTGGTTTAATTGCTATGGCACAGGTAGATTTAAAGCGCGGTTTATCCTATATTGTCAGCACTTACATGGGTTTGGTTTTCATTGCGGTGGGTACTAACCATGCCACTACGGCGCTATTATTAATCGTGGTATATTCGGTGGCAATGGCGTTGTTATATACGGGCATGGGCGCTATTATCCTTTCCAATATTACCCAAGATATGACTCAGTTGGGGGGATTGTGGGGAAGGCGCCCTTTTTGTGGGCTTTCTCTCCTCGTTGGTATGGCTGGGTTAACGGCTTTTCCTCCTTTCGGTGGCTTTTGGATGTTAACTCGTTTGGCTAGTGAGGTTAATCCTTGGTTACGGGGAGTGGTTATTGTTGTTACTGGTTTAATAGCTTTCAGTCTGACTCGGATTTTCTGTTTGGTGTTTACTGGCAAGTCAAAACATATGGCTACTCGCTCTCCAGAAGGGTTGTGGGCGCTGGTAATTCCGATGATGATTCTGATGGGTTATACCTTACATTTACCTTTGATTTTTGCTCAGTTTAATCTACTTAATTTAGAGGTAAATTATGCCATCTTTCTAACTGTTTCTACTTTTTTGGGTATCATTTCTTCTGCTTTTATTTATGGTAATGATTCTCGTGTGGAAATGGTTAAGTTAGTGCCTGATTCCATGCAAAAATTATTTGCTAATGATCTCTATATTCAGGACATTTATAAAGTAACGGTGGTGGGCGCTGTTAATCTTACTGCTAAAATCGCTAATTGGTTTGATAAATATATTGTGGATGGCGCTGTTAATTTGGTTGGTTTTACCACTCTTTTTGGTGGTCAAACTCTAAAATACAGCACTTCTGGACAATCACAATTATATCTTTTATCTATCCTTTTAGGTTTGGTTTTTGTGGTGTTAATTTTTAGTTTAGCTGGTTAATTACCCTCACCCCAGCCCCTCTCCCACAGCAGGGTGTTTTCAAAGTCAGGATCAAAATTGATTTGTTTTTGACAAGAAGACAATATAAGGATGATCCCCCCCAACCCCCCTTAAAAAGGGGGGAGATTCAGGGAGACAGGAGGATTTTTTACTATTAATTGATTTATTAGTAGTTAAAAACCTCTGAATTTCAGATTATTGGCTAGTTTGAGAAACTAACATTTTTGAGAATGAAAACGCCCTGCTCCCACAGGAGAGGGGAGTAATAAGGGTGAAGCGTTTAGTACAAATCATAATTTAGTCAAAATTTATGTTAAATTTAACTTTAATTATTCCTTTAATTGGAACAATTATTATCGGTGTTTTTTCAAGTGTTTTAAAAGGTCAGCAGACTAAATATATTGCTTTTTTTACAGCTATTATTACCCTTGCTGTTAGTGTTTATTTGGCGATTAATTTTGACTATAGTAGTCCAGATTTACAATACCAAACTTTTATCGAATGGCTACCATTTTTAGGGTTGAATTATTCGGGCGCTGTGGATGGTTTATCTTTACCATTAATTATCCTTAATTGTTTATTAGTTAGTTTAGCTATTTATAGAAGTGAGTCTTCTGGTAAAAGTATTAATAAACCAACTCTTTTTTATATCCTGATTCTAATTTTAGCTATTTGTGTAAATGGCGCTTTGATGGCGCAAAATTTACTGTTATTTTTCATCTTTTACGAAATTCAATTAGTGCCTCTTTATCTTTTAATTTCGATTTGGGGTGGTGAAAAACGTAATTATGCTGGAACAAAATATTTACTTTATACCGCTTTTTCTGGTATTTTTGTCTTGACTGCTTTTCTCGGTTTAGCCTTCCTTACTGGTGATAACAATTTCGATTATGTCACCATCAATGCCAGTGTTTTACCTGTAGCGAAACAAACCATTTTATTAATCACTTTGATAATTGGTTTTGCCATCAAAATTCCTCTTATTCCCCTTCATACATGGCTACCTGATGCCTATGCGGAATCTTCTACCCCAGTATCGATGTTATTGGGAGGTATTGTCTCAAAACTCGGCACTTATGGCTTAATCCGCTTTTGTTTGGGTTTATTTCCTGATGTGTGGGGAAATGTAGCGCCCTCCCTCGCTTTGATAGCGGTAATCAGCGCCCTCTACTCCTCCCTTGTGGCTATCAATCAAACCGACATGAAACGGATGATTGCTTACGCTTCGGTGGCACATATTGGCTTTGTGGTACTGGCGACGGGCGCTGGTAATGCGTTGAGCACAAGTGGGGCAATTTGTCAAATGTTTGCTCATGGTTTAATTATGGCTTTACTATTCCATCTCGCTGGAATTTTGGAGGATAAAACGAAAACCAGAGACATTAATCAACTTCGGGGTTTGATGAATCCTTATCGGGGTTTACCTTTTGTGGGGGGAATGATGATTACGGCGGTGATGGCTAGTGCTGGAATACCGGGTATGGTAGGATTTATTGGTGAATTTCTCTCTTTTCAGGGAAGTTTTAGCGTTTTTCCTGTTTATACTCTCCTTTGCTTAATTGCTACTGGTTTAACGGCTGTTTACTTTGTTATTCTCCTCAATAAGGTATTTTTAGGGCGCATGGATAATTATAAGGGTTATCTGGAGAAGGTTAATTTTCAGGAAAGGATACCAGCGCTGGTGTTAACGGTGTTAATCGTTTTCTTTGGTGTTAATCCTTCTTGGTTGACGATGTTTAATTTGGGTTAGTTTTTGCAATATACCTTCACCTAAATCTATCTTCAAATCTTTCTTCCTCCCCTTACTAAGGGGAGGTTAGGAGGGGTTAAACCCTCACCCCCAACCCCTCTCCCGCAGGAGAGGGGAGTAAGAGTTAACAATTTATTATCAATATCAATTTATCATCAATTATGGCTACTATTAATCAAAATAAAATTGCACCATCTCAACATGAGTTTGCTAACATTATTCACCGTTTAGAAGCAGGTGGTTCAATGTTACCTGATACCCCTGAAAATTTGATGCAAATTATCGGTATTTACAAGGCTTATGCTATCCCAATGGATTTCTATTGGCGTGATTTATTATATATCGCTGAGAGAGTTTTTCTTAATCCTTTACCATTTTTTAAATATTTTATTTCTCAGGAATATTTAGATTTACCGAATCATTATTCTGGTGAAAATGCCGATCTAAAAGTATGGCGAGGCACTGAAAAAGCGCACCCCGAACTAATCCAATTTATGAAGGAAGGCACAACGGGTAAAATTCCTAAATTATTTCATCATTTATTGCATGACCGTATCAATATGGAGTTTGCGGAAGCCTGTATGGAAGCCATGTTATGGCATGGGCGGGATATGGGTTATGGTAAATTTGATGGCTATTTAGACAGTGAAGAATATAAAAATAATGCTGATATTGCTATTAAGGCTTATTTTAAATCTAACCCTGTTATGTTAGGTTTATATAAGTTATTTCCCGATATGTTTTTAGAACAAGTAAGACAGCTTTCTTATTATTCTAATTTAGGGCTTTTTTGGGAGGTAATGTGTCCTGTATTTTTAGAAATGTCTGACCTTTATGACGAAGGGAAAATGACTACAGTTAAAGAAGCAATGGATTTTCTGGTTAATGGTATTTTTGCGGTGGCAGGGCGCCCGATTTATCATCATGTTTATATCGGTGATAAATGTTACGAAATTATCCCCAAATCAAAGGGTTTTACTTGGCTTTATGAGGCGGCGCTTCCCTATGTTGAATCAATATTTTATCGCACAGCGCCCTTCCGTGGTACAAAATCCTATAATGCCCAAGCGCAACAAGTACCCCAAGACCAAAAAGATTTCCATTATGGTATCTTATATGCGGATGTGTTTCCAGTGGGGGGCGCTGGGATTCCACCCACTTTGTTAATGGATGATATGTGGCACTTTTTACCACCTTATCTCATCGACTACTATGGTCAACATTGCCGTGGGGAAGATGATATGTTGATTCAATTGGGTGTCACATTTCAGCGTTCGATGTATAATGTAACTTCAGCCGTAATACAGGCATTGCGAGGGGCGCTGTTATATCCTCTCGATGATGAAAACCCAAAACATTTAGAGAAGAATCGGGCATTTTTCGAGGCACAAATGGATAGGTTTACGCGCGCTGAGGCAAGATTAAGAGATATTCAAAACCCTGATTATCGTTAACCTCAAACGTGGATAACCTCAAACTGTAGGTTGGGTTAGCGATAGCGTAACCCAACAAAATTAACTAAGTAATTCAGAAATGTGATTGATAAGAGTTAATATCAAGTCTATGTAATCTGCTACAAAAAGATTGTATCTTCGTATTTGCTAATACTAATAATTAGTTTAATTGTTTTTGCTTTGCTTACTTGTACTACAAGCAGTAATTACACCAACTGTCAGTAAACCCAACAAGAAAAACGGCTCAGGAGTAGAAACTGGGTCGGGTGTATCAATAGCGCCATTACGTGCTGAAAAAATATATCTTCCGTCAACGTCGCTATCTAAACTATTACTGATTAGAGCATTAGAACCACCATTAAGAAAAGCTCCATTGATAGCTGAACCTTGCAATTCAAAGAAGGTACCTGAATCACCAGTTCCATTAGAAAAACCAGCACGAGCAGAAAAACCTCCTAAACCATCAGTACCTTCACTAGCTTCTCCAGTTTCCCACAAAATTTGATCGTAATTAAATTCAATATCAAAATCACCAACTGCTATGTCAGAACGATCAATCAAAACCAATTGAAAACTGTTAAGTGGATCATTTCGTTGATAGAAATAACCAACATCGATCCAATTAACTCCAAAGGCATTGCGACCATCTACTGTACCATTACTATATGTTACAGGGTCTGAATTTCTGGTATCTACATCTGCAAAGAAAGGGGCAATAATTTGTTGCGCCGTACTGGTGAGGTCAAAAGGTGTAAATAATGATAAGGGACTGTCAAAAGTAACGTTTCCGTTATTGTTGACATAGAGTTCGTCAAAAGTAAGACCAAAAAAATTAACATCAAAACCTAGAGAGACTAAACCAGTGGAGTCATCATCGTTAGCGGCTAGAGTGTTGCCATCAAATCCAGAACGAATAGCTGCGGCTTGAGCTGACAAAGAACTAAAGGTTATCACACTGAGTGCAATAGATATTGACCCAAGAGAGGCACGGACTTTTTTTAGATTTAAGTGATTCATATTTATCATTTTTGTTTGGTAAAAAACAAGAGACTATATTGTTTGTGCAAAAAATATAAAAGGGTTGCACATACAATTTAATCCTATACTTAGATTTTATAATTGTCAATTATTTTAGTCTAACTGAAAATAATTTTGTAATTCTAACAGTTTTTCCAGCGCCCCTCGCCGATTATTAGCTAAATTAGCAAATTCAATAAAGCGCTTTAACTCTTTTTTCAATAAATTACGCTCCACAACCCACACTTCTCGATCCAACTCAGGAGGTATCACAATCATATCAAATAAAGTAGCCATTTTTTTGCCCTCATGGGGGCGCAAAATTCTTCCCCGCCGTTGGATAAATTGGCGAGGATTACCACTACTAGCTAAAATAACCGCATTTTCAATCATGGGAATATCGATACCCTCATCAAGGCAACGAATCGCCACAATACCTTGTAAATCTCCCCGTTGTAATTGTTGGGTAATTAATTCCCTCTCTCCCAAAGGAGTCTCCGCCGTATAAATATTAACTCGATAATTCAATTCCCTACCCAAAATACGAGTAACCAAAGTTACCTGTTTTTCCTTCTTCCCCTCATAATAACTATAACCATCGCCACAATAAAATAAAGTGGCATAAGTATCCAATCTATCCTTCATTAAATCCTTTAGCGCCCCTAACTTATTACTAGCATTACCCACCAACCGAGAGCGCGCAAATAATAAACGATTTAGTTGAGGATTATTCCCACCACTATCCTTTGCCAATTCCCAACAAATTTTAGTGGTCAGTTTAGCATAAATTTGTGCTTCTGACGCAGTTAATTCTACTAAAATAGGATAATAATTATAACTTACCAATGCTTTAGCTTGAATAGCATTTGCCAAAGTAAATTCAGGTTTTAATACCGTGCCAAAATAATTAATTAATGCTTCCGTGCCATCTTCATCATAATGGCGCTCTGGAGTAGCAGATAAAGCTAACCTTAAACCAATGGTATTCGGTAAACAAGCCTGTAATTTTGGGCTACCTAAATTATGTGCTTCATCACCGATAAGTAAAGTTTTTTCCGTAAAAAAAGGTAACTGTGATTGGAAACCATCACTAATAAAAGTAGCATTAGTGGTAATTATCGTTAAAAATTTCTGCTTTTTAATTTGAACTTGATATAATTGATGTGATAAATCACTCTGCCAAGTATGGATATTTTCAAAAGCTAAAATTGGTTTTAAATTAAATTTTTCTGACTCTTTTGCCCATTGAATAACTAAATGACGAAAAGGACAAATTACTAAAAGTATTTCTAAGTTAATTTTATTGTATAATTCATTGACAATAGCAAGAGCCGTAATAGTTTTACCACTTCCCGTTGCCATCTTTAATGTGCCACGTCCTTTATTTTTAAACCAATTAATAATCGCTTCTTTTTGATAATCTCTTAATATTAAATCATCAGGAATAATTGGAAATCCAGTAAGTTTTGATGTAACTTTATAAACTGTTTGTTTTTCTGCTAAATAACTACTTTTTTCTTGATAGTCAATAGTTATTTTTAACCAATCAATAGATTCTAACCAGTTATTGTTATCTTGATGATTGTCATTTTTTAGATAATAATTAAACTGATTATTTTTCATTATCAAAATGCTTAATTAATTGCTGAGATGAATTGTATCACATTTTATATCAAGCTCGGATAATTTGTTATGAATAAGGTTTGTTGAAAAAGTGGTGTCGTTCAGGTAGGGAAAAGGGAACAGGGGACATTGTTTAAGCGTTATTTTAAATAATTATAGCAGTCCTAAATCATTTGTAGTACATTTATAAATATCTACAAATATGACCATCGAGTTTTAACAAGGAGCTTAAGCCCCTTGTTCGCAATTTTATGATCTTAATTTTGCCATGAATCATTGAGAATTGCTATATATTATTTAATTTTTTTATCATTTTTTTATAGAATAATAAAAATTAAAGTTTCTTCTTTTAATGAGCAGATTAAATAATAATCTAAACTATTTTTAAATTTTCGTTTGCCATTTTCAGCAACTCTTAAATAAAAGCATTAGTACGTTTTAAAAAAGTTCTTAATCGATCACTATTAGGATTAGAAAAAACTTGTTCTGGTTTACCCATTTCTTCGATTATTCCCCCATTAAAAAATAAAACCAAATTAGAAACTTCTCTGGCAAACTGCATCTCATGGGTGACAACTACCATCGTCATACCCTCCTCCGCTAACTGTTTCATGGTAGCAAGCACTTCCCCCACCAATTCAGGATCAAGGGCGCTGGTAGGTTCATCAAATAATATTACTTCAGGTTTCATGCACAAACTGCGCGCAATAGCAACCCTTTGTTTTTGTCCTCCCGAAAGTTGCTCAGGATAAAAATTAGCCTTTTCAGATAAACCAACTTTTTCTAAATAATGTAAGGCTGTTTCTTTTGCCTCTGTTTTAGTTTTTTTGAGAACTTTTTCGGGCGCTAACATCAAATTTTGTACGACCGTAAGATGAGGAAATAAATTAAAATGTTGAAAAACCATACTGACTTTACTTCTTAACTGATGCAGAGATTTTTCGCCAATTTTAGTGGCTGAAATTTCTACTCCCATCACTTCCAATTTTCCTGATGTGATAGTTTCAAGACGATTTAAACAGCGAATAAAAGTAGTTTTTCCACAACCAGAAGGACCAATGATCGACACTACATCCTTTTTATGCAACTCTACATTTACGCCTTTTAATACTTCTAAATTACCAAAACTTTTATGTAAATTGTCACTGACAATAACTGGTTGAGACATATAGCAATCCTATCTGAATTGTGAGAATTATTTTATCGTAAAAAGCAAGAGGCAATAGTTAAATATTTAAGTCATGGCAAAAAGTTTAAACCTTCATAAGTAATTATCAATTATCCATTGTCAATTATCCATTACCCTCAAGACACCACTTTTTAAACAGCACCTTTTATATATTTTAAGTTACGCAATTTAATCTTGATAAAATGTATTGCAGACTACAAAAGTTCTCAATTTTGCCAGTCATATTTAAGGTTCAGTCAAATGAAATTTTATTTATAAATATATTAAAAAATAATGATCAAATACTTTCGTCATCGATTTAGCAAACCCATTATTTTGGGAATAATTGCTTTTATTACGATTATTTCTACAACTTTTAACCCTTTTGTGTCAGCACAAAGTCAGTCAATCCTTTTCAGGGTAGGCACTGAGCCAACTTTTCCACCGTTTGAAATGCCTTCAGAAGACGGTAGCGGATTGCAGGGATTTGATATTGACTTAATGAAAGCCATCGGTAACGAAGTGGGTTTAGAGATACAATTTGATTCTATGCCCTTTGATGGTATTATCCCTGCATTACAAGCAGGAAGTTTGGATGCCGCTATTAGTGGTATGACCATTACGGCGGAAAGAGGGCGCACGGTGGCTTTTTCTAGTCCTTATTTTAAAGCTGGATTAGCTATCGCAGTTCAAGAAAATAACGATACTATCAACAATTTTGAGGATTTAACTGGTCGTAAAATTGCGGTACAAATTGGTACGACGGGCGCTATGGAAGCGGATAAAATCCCTAATGCTGAAGTAATTTCCTTTGATTCTATTGTGTTGGCACTACAAGAATTAGTCAATGGCAAAGTTGACGCTGTAGTTAATGATGCGCCCGTCACCCTATACGCTGTTAAAGAAGCAGGATTACAAGGCGTTAAGGTAGTTGGAGAGTTAGTCACAGAGGAATTTTATGGCATTGCTTTACCCTTCAATTCCGACAAAGTAATGTTATTGAATTATGGTTTGTATGAACTACGCATTTCCGCTACGCTGAGAAATACGTTTCTGACACTTCTTCGCCCCAAGTTGCCTCATGCTTCCGCACTCAGTAGAGCTTGACGACTCTGCGTCTAAAGAGGCACGTTCCATACCCCTGATATAGTTTTCTATGACC
>JACYMF010000110.1 GCA_015272165.1 Cyanobacterium sp. T60_A2020_053 | reverse complement strand
AAAATTTAAAAACAAGGGTGAATTAGTTAATGTAAATTAAATGCGTCTTAGCTTATGTCTTAATCCTTTGGAATTAATGTTTCCGATTTCCATATGCAGACTTGATATATTTTTAGGATTGAATATTAGACTTATTGCAAATTAAATATCTGCTTATTTTAAACTTTCATCAGGTAAAGAAGGAATTTTGTAAAAAACCTATATCACTATAACTCTAATACCTAAAGTAGCTTAAGGAGACTTCAAAAAATTAAACTCTACAAAACTTAACTTTTATCTTTGTCAAAATGTCTAAAATGGAAACAGACGACACACAAAAATAAATTACCTATGACCATTAATTTAAGTGAAAATAAAGTATGTTTGGATGATTACTGTGTATTTGGGATAGCTACTTGCTATTGGCGAGACGGCAACGAAATCAAAGAAATAGAAGTTATTGAGCCAATTCCATCAGCATATTTAGAAACTATGATGAGAGGGGTAGAAACTTCTTATCGCTTTGCTTGTGCTAAAACAGTGGGGGAAATTCTTGTTAATGATAACCTACAAAAACCCAGTGAGTTTCCCTCTCAAAGTCAATTTTGTGATAATTTTCAGGAAATTATGTTGGCTGCCACACGCACTTATAAACATAAGCCCAGCGCCCGTCACCATATCCCTTTAGGGCAACAAAAAGCTGATTTTAACTATTCCGTAGCGCGAAAAAGAATAATTAATAATGTCAAAGTTGTCTCTGATGATGATAACGTTAAACAACATTCCCACACCCATAAAATTCTTTAACACCCTTATCCTAAGAAAAAACCCTCTCTATTTATCCTTGCTAAAAAGGTAAATTGAGAAGGGTTGCAGTGAAAATTTCAAAATTAATAAGCTAAAGTTTCTAAGGTAGAACGAAGATACTTTTTAACTTGTTCATCAACATCAATATTATCCTCAACTTCTAATTGTTGCTCCTGTAACCACTGCTGAAAACCAGAAGTTTTAGCGATAGCTTGTTTGAGGTTTTGCCAAATTTCGTGATGGGCGCTGAAATTACCAAGAGTTGATGTTGCCATAAATAATTATCCTTGAATCTAGTGAATATAAAGTAAGGCAGTTAAAACTTACCCTGAAAAACCACTTTTTGATATAGATGAATCAACAAGTTAAGGTTTTGAAGATAGGTGATGATTTATTGTTTATAACTTTAATATAGCTTAACTCACTGATCACTTGATGTAACGAATAAGACAAGTTGTGATCAAATTTATCGAGCCGTCATTACAATTACACTAATACATTCAAATAACATAAAAAATTTGTTTTATCTAAATGTGCAAAGAAGACCCTCGCCATAAACTCAAAGACTTAATTGTTTTGGCGAGGGATGAATTTGCACCAACCAATAAACCGAACGTCAGTGAGTCCTTAATTTTCAATACTTTTGAGGGAACGGATAAATTCTCTCACTACATCCGTTTTTGTCCGTCCTGTTTTTTTAGCATATTTAATAAGCAACTTCATTTCAGACTCCTCAACTCTTACACTTAATTGAATTTTTGCCATTTTGTATAATAATATGATATACTGTTTCCATTGTTAGTTTAGCAAGAAAATGAACAAAGCATACAAGTACAAGTTGAAACCGAATAGCTCTCAGAAAGCCATGATGGTTAACTGGCTTGATATGCTTCGCTCTCATTACAACTATTGTCTTAGAGACAGGATAGAAAGCTATGAGCAAGTAACTCAACCCAAATTAGGGAATTACTGCGATTTAAAATCAAAAGCTGAATCTTGTCCTTTAACCTGCTCTGTATCTAAAAACTCACAATTAGGAGAGCCTTTTAAGGGGAGTAAAAAACGGAGTGCCTATGAAATGCAGTCTTCAGAATTGCCTAATTTAAAAAAAAATAGAAAATGGTATAAGCAAATCCATTCAACGGTTTTACAGCAAAATTTACGCAAATTAGATACTGCTTTTAAGAACTTTTTTAATGGTAGAGGATACCCTAAATTTAAGACTCGCCAAAGGTTTAAAAGTTTTAATTACCCACCAAATCAAGTTAAAATAAAAGGTAATAAAATCTATCTTCCTTCTATTGGATGGATGAGGTTTTTTCAGTCTCGTCAAATCCCTGAAGGTTTTAGTTTAAAATCGGTTACTGTTAGACAAAAAGCCAATGGTTGGTATGTTTCTATTTCCGTTGAGGATAAGTCTATTCCTCAGTCTCAACCAAAAGATTTAGATAAAGTTAAATCAGGAATAGGTTGTGACTTGGGGATAAAAAAATTGTTGGCATTAAGTAATGGTGAACAGATTAAAAATCCTCAATTTGAGAAGCAATTAGAAAGAACTAAAACCATTAGACAACGTAGAGCTAGTCGTAAAAAGAGAGGCTCTAATAATCAGAAAAAAGCCTTTCAAAAACTAGCTAGAATTGACCAAAAAATAGTTAATCAAAGAACTGACTATCAATGGAATATTGCTCATCATTTAGTTAGGTTAGCTGATGTCATTGTCTTAGAAGATTTAAACATTCAAGGAATGAGCAAAAGGTGCAAACCTAAACAAGATGAAAATGGGAAATATATTAAAAATAATCAATCAGCAAAAAGAGCATTAAACAGGTTAATTCGTGATTGCTCATGGGGTGAACTCAAATTAAAAATACAGTCGGTAGCTGAAAAGTTTGGTTGTATCGTTTTAGAAGTTAATCCTAAGTTCACATCACAAACTTGCTCAAATTGTGGACACGTTGACTCTACAAGTAGAAATAAAGAAAAATTTGTTTGTACTAATTGCGGATTCATTGCGGACGCTGACAATCAAGCAAGTGTAAATATTGGAATGAAAGGACTTGAAATACTTGGAATTAGTCAATCCAAGCTACTGGTGGAACATCAGAAAGTTACGGCTAAATCTGAATTAACAGATTCGAGAAATCGGGAAAAATCAATGACGTTAGTTGTTGAGCCTAGCAACCCTGTACAATTAAGTTTGTTTCAGTGGAGTAATGGTCAAGTAATTGGCTGTTCAGAATCCCCCACTATAGCCCGTAGGGTTTAGTGGGGGAGTATGTCAATTTCCTCCAGCGCCCGTCACCGCACCAGCAGAAGTAAAATTAAAAGAAACCAGTGGTTGGGCAATTACCCCCGAAATTAGTACATGAGGGTTAGGTGCATCCGTCAGCCGTAGCTTTACCCCGAATCTTAACGGGCGCTTGGGCGTAAACTTATTCGGTTTAGGGCTTGATGTGGATGATACTGGCGTAAAATATAGTACTGACTTAAACTTATTCAACGTTTCTACTTTGGTGGATTACTTTCCCAATGCTAAATCCGGTTTTCGTCTCAGTGCCGGAGCAATATTCAATGATAATAACATCATCAGTTTTAAGCGTTATTGAAAAAGGCAATGGACAATAGAAGGAATGCAGAATGTAGAATGTAGAATGCAGAATTCTAAACAATTCATTATAAATAAAATATTACTAGAAAATATTGAATTAACTTTATTTTCTAAATTCTAAATTTGATCTTCTCCTCTGCCTCCCCTTTATCCGATTTTTGATAAAGATGCGTAAATCCTGCTATATTTAAGCTAAATTTGAGCAAAAAAATGATTAAATGACTATCGCTCGTAGTATTTGTCTAGGATTTATTGCTGTTATCAGTATAGGTACAATTTTATTAATTTTGCCCTTTTCCACCAATAGCGGCGAATGGGGCAACTTCACCACTGCATTATTTACCTCCACCTCTGCTGTCTGTGTGACGGGTTTAATTGTCGTTGACACCGGCAGTTATTTTTCTTTTTGGGGACAATTATTTATTCTCGGTTTAATTCAAATTGGTGGCTTAGGTTATATGACAACCACCACATTTTTAATTCTGCTCATTGGTAAAAAATTTGATTTTAATCAAAAATTAGCCATTCAAGAATCATTTGATCGTCCTTTTTTACAGGGTAGTCAAAATCTTTTAAAATCTGTTTTTGCTACAACCATTGCCCTTGAATCTTTGGGTGCAATAGTTTTATTCTTAGTTTTTCAACAAGATTTTGATAATCAAAAAAGTCTTTGGTTAGCTATTTTTCATAGTATCAGTGCTTGGAATAATGCTGGATTTAGTCTTTTTAAAGATAGTTTAATTCCATATCAAACTTCTTTACCTCTTAATTTAATGATTAGTTTTTTGATTATTGTAGGAGGTATAGGCTATCAAGTAATTATTGAATTTTATTTTTGGCTATCAGGTAAATTAAATATAAGCAAGAAAAATAAATATAAATTTTCTCTCAACTTTAAAGTAGTTACTAGCAGTACATTATTTTTATTAATCTTTGGTTCAATTGCTTTTTTTATTACTGAATATAGTAATTTACTAGCGCCCTTCACCCTAGGGGAAAAAATAATCTTAGCATCTTTTCAATCCGTAACTACTCGCACCGCCGGGTTTAATAGTCTTGATTTAGGTGTTATGACTACCGCCAGTTTATTTCTAACCATCGGTTTTATGTTTATTGGTGGGAGTCCTAGTGGTACAGCAGGTGGCATAAAAACCACAACTTTGCGCATTTTGTTTGAAACCACCAAAGCTGTATTACAAGGCAAACAAGAGATAATTATGTTTGAAAGGGAAGTACCAGCATCTTTGATTTTAAAAGCCATGGCAGTAGTATTTGGCTCTGCTTTAACGGTCTTAATTATTACTTTTACCATCTCTTTTCTTCATCCTGACTTCAATTTCATTAATATTTTCTTTGAAGTGGTGTCAGCCTTTGCTACAGTGGGATTATCCACTGGTATTACGGCGGATTTATCGGTTGTCGCTCAATTCGTGATTATTTTAACGATGTACATTGGACGAGTTGGAGTATTATTATTTATGTCTGCTATGGTAGGCGATCCTCGTCCTACACGCATTCAATACCCCGAAGAAAATCTTTTAGTTGGTTAGTCATGAGTTCCAGTAAACCCTCTCCCAATAGCAAAAATCAACGGTCTAAGGGCATTTTTAGCCTTGACATGAGTTCGTTAAAATTTCTCACCAATTTACGCAAGGAAACTCGTCAATTTGCTGTTATCGGTTTAGGAAGGTTTGGACGTGCGGTGTGTGAAACTCTTTATAATATGGATTATGATGTTTTAGGAACTGATATTGATGAAAAATTGGTGGCACAGGTATTAACCGATAAAATCGCTTCTAGTGCCATCCAGTTGGACTCTACAGAGGCAAGTGCGCTCAGGGAAGCTGGTATTTTTGAATTGGATACTGTCATTGTTGCCATCGGTAATTATTTAGAAGAAAGCATTATTACTACTCTTAATGTGAAGGAAGCAGGAGTTAAGTATGTGGTAGCAAAGGCTTCATCTGCTATGCACGGTAAATTATTAAAGAAGGTGGGCGCTGATTTGGTGGTATATCCTGAGTACGAGGCAGGCTGTGAGTTAGCTTATACTTTGACGAAACCGGGCATTTTAGACCGTTTTGAGTTAGACCCTGATAATAGTATTGTGGAAGTATCTATTCCCGAAGAATTTGACGGTAAAACCCTCGCCGAAATAAAAATCCGTAGTCGCTTTGGTTTAAATGTATTGGCTGTGGGCAATGATGATAAGTTTGTGATTAATCCTCCCCCTCAATTTGTTTTACAAAAAGGTTTATCTATGGTGGTAATTGGTTCTAATAATGACATCAACCGATTACAATAGATATGGTTGGAGGGCGCAGTTCATAGCCTTATTTACAGCTTTTAGCTCAGATATGAGCGAAATCTATTCATTCTATTATGCTCTTTACACTTTTTGTGCATTAACTAATTTACTTGACGTAGGTAGTTACCAAAAATCCTGAAAGTATTACTCCTGTTGCCTTTTTAACTCACTTAATTGCCATAATCGATCTAAATATTGCAATATTTTTCTCCTTTCCTTATTTAAAAGAACAATTTATCATACTGAAAGTAATAGAGCCATATTAATCATTAATTTGAGTAACAGTTTTATGTGAAAAGTGAGGTAATTAGATAATGGCAAGAGGAGATCAACTGTACGTTTGGCGACAATTTGCTAATCTTGATGGTGTTTATCAACATCACGGCATCGATATTGGCAATAATGAGGTGATACACTACCGTAAACCTAGTGAAGTGGTTGAGGTAACTTCATTACAGATATTTCACCGTGATAATCCTGTGTATGTGCGCTCATATCCTGATGGTTTCTGTTTTATCGATGATATAGTCATCAGTCGTGCTTATAGTCGTCTCGGCGAAAATGAGTATAATTTAATGTTCAATAATTGTGAGCATTTTGCCACTTGGTGTAAAACAGGGGTGAGTGAAAGTCAGCAAATTAAGGAGTTTATTCCCTCTATCGGTAATATTGATGTATTTAATTTATTTCAACCCATGGGAAGGGCGCTGGATGCGACTAATCCTCGTCAAAGAGATAAAATTGTTAAAGATGCTCTTGATAAGATAAAAGTAGTTTGGCATCAATTACAACCACAATATACCCAAGCCTTAGCTGAGGTAGAAACATGGGAAAAAGTGGCACGTCAGGCATTAAGTCAAAACCGTGAAGATTTGGCGCGGAGGGCGCTGGTGCGTAAGCGTCAAGCCCAAAATGAGGTTAATCGTTTACAAAAAGATTTGGAAAAGTTAGCTACTATGACGGAAGGATTAATACAAGCGAAATAAACAATGGATAATTGAGGATTTACGCACCGAGAATTACAGCAGTTTTCATTTCCTTAAACCACACTTTGGATTATTACAAATACTATCTTTGCGTCTTTGCGCATCGAGGCGAGACACAAAAAACGTGGTTTATTCATTTGAAATGCGCTGTAAGTATTAATATCAAGTTCAGATGATTCGTTTAAAAAAGATTATATCTTCGTCCTATACCCCACCGTGTAATGAATTACACGGAACCAACAGGTTTCCGTTCAATAAATTGAACTAAGATGTTGATATTACTGACCTGTAAGTGATCAAGACCTCTTTTCTCTACCCTAATCAAAAATTATTGAGACAAAATGGCGATTTATCTTTCTCCCTAATTTTGTGGACCTAAATAACGACATAGATAAGGAGAAAAAACTTCATAAATAAGGGTAAGAGGTTGGCGACGATGCCAAAATAGGTAATGTCTGCCCCAAAAAGGTCCTTTTTCGCCAAATCCTTTCTCTAATTCTGCATTATTGCCGTAATAAATGCCTCTAACATCTCGATATAATTCGGTATGTAATTTTGATAAACTCTCCCAAATGGGTAGCGCCCGATTTTCCAAATACTCATCAACGTTATTGGCTTCCCACCATGAAGAAGCATAGGCTAATCTTTGCCCAGAAGCGGTAGTTAACCATACTTGCCTTCTGAGTTTGGGATTTGGCACTCTGGCAACGTCATCAGGGGCGTTATCTTGAGCCATACCAATGATTGACATATCAATAACATCTACGGCGGTTTTTTCCCCTGTTAATAGTCTGAGATGCCGTGTGGGTGAGCCATCACCTAATAATAGTATCTGCCAAGGGGGCGCTAGTTGTTCATGGGGTAATCCAGAGGTTATTTCTTTTTCTCCTCCTTGCCAAATGGGATCGAGGGAATGCCAATTTTCTTTAACGCTAGAAACTTTCAATATTTTTGCTTTCTTTACAAAACTTAACTTTTATCTTAGCAAATTCTGGTCTTCTACCATAGCCGAAGTTTGCAAGGGTTGAATAATATTCAACCCCTACGAGGTATTAAACATTTTTGATTTTCGGGCTAGAAGCCCAATATACGATAAAAAAGTGCTATTTTTTGGACAAGTCTAATGAATTTTGACCAGAAAACAGTATTATTAATGGGTGATAGTAAAAAGTTAAACGTAGTTTAGATGACCTCAGTTTCCCAATGTTTCGCTAATCTCAAACAGCAGGGGCAATGTGCCTTAATTCCTTTTCTGACGGCTGGAGACCCTGATTTAGATACTACTGAAAAAGCAATTTATCTACTGGCTGAAAACGGGGCAGATATGATCGAGTTGGGTGTGCCTTATTCTGATCCTCTTGCTGATGGTCCAGTTATTCAGGCGGCGGCCACGCGCGCTTTACAGCGGGGAGTTACTTTAAACAATGTATTAACTTTAGTTACAAAAGTAAATCAAAAAATTACCACACCAATAATTCTTTTCACTTACTATAATCCCATTTTTCATCGAGGGGCAGAAAATTTTTTAAGTTATATCGCTGAAGCTGGGGTTAAGGGTTTGGTTGTACCTGATTTACCTTTGGAGGAGGCGGAAAGTTTTTTGAGTTTAGCGGAATTTCATGGCATTGAGGTAACTTTATTAGTAGCGCCCACCTCCCCTCTCAGTCGTATTGAAGCTATTGCTAAAAAATCTCAAGGTTTTATTTATTTGGTGAGTGTGACGGGGGTAACGGGAATGCGCACTCAAGTGGAAAGTCGTGTACAAGATTTACTGGAAAAATTACACTCTACTACGGATAAGCCTGTGGGTGTGGGTTTTGGTATTTCTGAACCTAGTCAGGCTACTCAGATGAAGGAATGGGGCGCTGATGGGGTGATTGTGGGTAGTGCTTTTGTTAAACTTTTGGCTGACGGCAATCCAACTCAGGCTTTGCAAAATCTTGCTAGTTTTTGTCGTGAGTTGAAGGGCGCTGTTTCAATGAATTATGAATTATGAATTATGAATTATGAATTATGAATTATGAATTGTAATGCTCCGCTTCTCCCTTTTTTCCTTTACTTCCTGTCAATATAATATGAAAATCCATGCAAAAAGTCGTCATTATTGGTAGTGGCATTGTGGGTAGTGCCATTGCTTTTGAGTTAAGCAGTAATCCTAATTTAGATATTACTTTGATTGACCACAAACCGCCGGGGAGTGGGGCGACGGGCGCTGCTTTAGGGTTATTAATGGGAGTAATTAGTCAAAAAACTAACGGTAGAGGATGGCGTTTAAGGGAAGCCAGTCTTCAACGTTACGGCACTCTTTTGCCGGAGTTAGAGGAGATGACGGGGGTTAAAATTCCTTACAATCAAGATGGCTTGGTTAAGTTACTTTTTGCTGGGGATGATGTGGCAAAATGGCAAAAGTTAGCGCACACCAGAGCAAGTCAAGGTTATCGTTTGGAGGTATGGGATCAAAATCAGCTAAAGTCTCATTGTCCTGAAGTTGATGTTTCTCAAGTTATCGGTGCGGTTTTTTCCCCTGATGATTTACAAATTCATCCTCCCTTTTTAACTCAGGCTTTGGTGAAGGGCGCTGGTTTAAGGGGGGTTAAATGCAATTTTGGCTTAAAAGTTGATAATTTTGTTACAAGGGCAGTAAATGGCGATAATAATAAGGTTTGCGACAAGGTTTTAATGGGGGGTGTATCCCTTGATGCTGATTGGTTAATTTTAACGGCTGGTTTGGGTAGCGCCCCTCTCACCAGTTTATTAGGGGTAGAATTACCCATGAGCGCGGTATTAGGACAGGCTTTGTTAGTTAAGCATAATCAATGGCACACGGCGGGGGATTTTAACCCAGTGATTACGGGGGATGATGTGCATATTGTACCCATGGCAAATCATGAGTTTTGGTTGGGCGCTACGGTGGAGTTTCCCCAAAATGAGGTGATTCCTGATCAAAAATTATTAGATGATTTACGGCGGAGGGCGCTGGGTTTTTGTCCTTCCCTCAATACTGCTCCTGTCATGTTATCATGGACAGGCAAACGTCCTCGACCTGAGGGGAAGGGCGCTCCTGTTATTGAGAAATTATCAGGTTATGATAACGTTATTCTCGCTACTGGTCATTATCGTAACGGTATTTTACTAGCGCCGGCCACCGCCCAACAGGTAGCGCAGATAATAAATAATGAATAATGAATTACTATTATTGAACCTCCCCGACCTAAAGGTGCGGGGATTCCCATATAGACTCTTATCTAGGCTTGGCTTTGTAGTCTTACCCCCGACAGAACGCCGTTACTGGGCTGTTTAATTACGGTAGTCCCTACCGCACTTGTTTGTTTTTTTTAGTCAGCCCACATTATTGGTTACTGCTATGCTAATCATAGCACAATAATGCCCTAAAGAGAAGGGTTTTAGACCCACTATTTTCTGATAATTTGTAAAAATTTAGCTACATATACCAACAAAATAGCTTAACTAAATTATATTTTCATTATTACTGAATTCACTCTCTATTCGTCATTTTATTTTTATCAGATGCTTATCGTTTTAACCTCTGAATTAATAGTCTCTTCTAATTTATCCTTAGTAATTTCCAAATCATATTTTAATTGTAAATTAAGCCAAAATCTTTCGGATAATCCAAAATATTTAGATAATCTCAAACCAATTTCTGTAGTAATAGATTGTTTTTCTAAAATAATTTCTTCAATTAATTTTAAAGATAGATTAATATCCTTTGCCAATATTGGCGTAGTTAAATCAAGAGGTTTAATAAATTCTTCTAGTAAGATTTCTCCCGGATGTATTGGTTTTAATTTTTCATTCATCGTCATTTCACCTTAATGATAATCAACAATTTGTACGTCAAAAGCATTTCCTTCCTGCCAAGTAAAGCATAAACGCCATTGTTCATTTATTCTAATACTATATTGTCCTTCTCTGTCTCCTTTTAATTTTTCTAAGCGATTACCCGGTGGAATTCTTAAATCTTCAACCTTCTCGGCTGCATCTAAAATACTTAATTTTCTTTGTGCTATTTTTTGAATTTGTGCTGGTAAAGAAGAGGAAAATTTCCTTAAAAATATTTTTTCTGTTTCCTTACACTGAAAACTTTTAATCATTTTAGTTTTTAATTGACTTATTCTAAGCAATCACTTCATAATATCATATGCCCTTTAATACCAATCAATAACTATTCAAAAATATCTAATTGAGTCATCACATCCGCACTATTCTCCTGCTGAGAAGGCTGTAATTTAGTGATATTTTTTCTCAAACCGATGGCAATTTTACTATGCTTTTCGATTTGACTCATTACCTGCTTTGCCCGTTTAATTACCACTCTTGTTAATCCTGCCAATCTACCTACTTCAAAGCTAAGTATCTTTATTTACTTTATTTTTCCACTACGTTCAAAAGGATAATATATTTTAGTGGCTTTTCCAATAATGTTTTGTTTTGGAACAAAACCCCAGTAACGACTATCATAACTGTTATTTCGATTATCTCCTAACACAAAATAACTATCAGATGGTACAGTTACAGCACCAAAATTATAATCATTTTTTTCCGTGATATAGTTTTCTTCTAAGGGTTGGTCATTTATATAAACTTGATTATTTTCTACCTCTACTTTTTCATTGGGCAATCCAATAATTCTCTTTATAAAATCATCTTTATATCCTTCTTTTTTCAAGTTATCTGTTGCCTCAAAAACAATAATATCCCCCCTTTGAGGATTATCTAAATGATAAATTAATTTATTAACAACTAATCTATCATTTATTTGTAAAGTTGGTTCCATTGAAGATGCAGGTATATAACGAAATTCTGCGACAAAAGTTTTTAAAGAAAAACTAAACATAATAATAAGCAATGGACTGACAATACTTGAAATACAAATTAAAATAATTGCAGAGTATATTTTCTTTCTAGTATTATTTGTTACAGTATATAAATAATAAACTATCAAAGGAGATAAAAAAAATAATGATAATCCTGCATGGGGAATAAATGTGATTACAAGTAAAGTTAATCCAATAGATATTTTTCCTGAATAAATAAATCCAAAACCTAAATTTATTCTAGCTAAAAATATTGCTAACCAAGAATCTTTTTCTTCTTTTCTTAGTTTTTCAAATTCTAAAGTATTATTTTTGACAGTTAATTTATAGGCATCAATAGAACTAACTATAATCGATATTATAACAGCTACAACAAAAGAAATAAGTTTGATTAAACTGCTATGAGAATCAATAAACCATAAAAAAATAGAACATAAAAAAACTATAGTTAAAGTAATAAAAAATAATCCTCTAAAGGGATAACCAGCATAAAAATGACCTATACCGGGAAATATTAAGGATAGATTAACCGCTAACCAAGGTTCTTTTCCTTCTAGTTGATTTGATTCATTCGCATTCATAATACAGAAGAGATAATTGTGTAAAAATAGTACTAAATTTATTGTATCTTCGATATATTTGATTATAAATCATAATTTTATACCAATTATTCAAAAATATCTAATTGAGTCATCACATCCGCACTATTCTCCTGCTGAGAAGGCGGTAATTTAGTGATATTTTTCCGCAAACCGATGGCAATTTTACTATGTTTTTCGATTTGACTCATTACCTGTTTTGCCCGTTTAATTACCACTCTCGGTAATCCTGCCAATCTTCCTGCTTCAATACCGTAAGATTTATCAGCGCCCCCCGCCTTTACTTCATGTAGAAAAATAATCTCATTTTCCAGCTCTTTTACAGTTACTTGATAATTAGCCACATTATCTAAAATAGATGCTAATTCGTTCAATTCATGGTAGTGAGTGGCAAAAATAGTACGGCTTTGTATTTCAATAGCGAGATATTCAGCCACCGCCCACGCAATGGACAAACCATCAAATGTGGCTGTGCCGCGCCCGATTTCATCTAATAATACCAAAGATTTTGCCGTGGCATGATTGAGAATATTTGCCGTTTCATTCATTTCTACCATAAAAGTAGATTGCCCCGTGCCAATATCATCTACAGCGCCCACCCTCGTAAAAATACGATCACAGATACTTAATTTCGCGCTATCAGCAGGAATAAAACTGCCGATTTGTGCCATTAATTGAATCAAACCCACTTGACGCAAATAACAACTTTTACCACTGGCATTCGGACCTGTCAAAATGATTAAATCTGGTGCTTTTTCTGTACCTAAATTAGCAGAATTAGGCACGAACATTCCAAAACCTAATAACTTTTCTACCACAGGATGACGACCATTTTTTATTTTTAAAATTCTATCTTCTGTAATGTCAGGGCGGTGGTAATCCTGATAAACAGACAACTCAGCTAAACCAGTCAAGACATCCATAGCTGAAATAGCTTGAGCAACTTTTCTAATATTGTCAGTTTTTTCAGCTACTAAAGAACGTAAATTAACAAATATTTCATATTCAAATTTGGCCAGATTATCCTTAGCATTTAAAATGCGATTTTCTTTCTCTTTTAACTCTGCTGTAATATACCTTTCTTCATTCAATAAAGTTTGTTTACGTTGGTAATTTTCGGGCGCTAAATCAGCCTTAGAGCGAGGCATACTGATATAATAACCGAAGGTTTTATTGTAACCCACCTTCAAATTAGCCACCCCCGTGCGCTGTCTTTCCGTCACTTCCAAATTAGCCAACCACTCCTTATCCCCGTCAATGAGGGTGCGCATATCATCCAACTGTTGATTAACGCCATCTCGGATAATTCCCCCTTCCTTGACGTGTTGGGGGGGAAATTCCACCAAAGCATTAACCACCTTTTCCCCTAAACTTTCCAACTCAGGAGGCACTTTTTGCAACGCCTGAAAATAAGGTGATTTGCCTTCCTTTGCCAACTCCGCCAACTCCCGTAATTTTAACAAAGAATCCGCTAAATTAAGTAACTCCTTGGGGTTAGCTGTACCAGCGCCCACCCTCCCCGTAATACGTTCTAAATCATATATACTCTTGAGTAAATCTCGGATAGCTTCGCGCAACGGCAAATTATCGATTAACTCAGCGATGGTATCTTGACGGGCAATAATTCCCATTTTATTGAGTAAAGGTTGCAATAACCATCGTCTCAGCGCCCTCCCCCCCATAGCAGTACAAGTACGGTCTAAAGCCCACAGTAAAGAGCCATGAAAGGTATTATCACGCACTGTGCTAGTGATTTCGAGGTTTCGTCTAGTGGTGCTATCTAGGACTAAATAATCGCTAATATTATAACTGCGAAGTAATTGCAACGGCACTTGATTAGCTTTTTGGGTATCCTGCACATATTCCAATAATCCTCCGGCGGCGCGAATAGCTAGGGGTAAATTTTCGCACCCGATGCCTTCCAAAGATTTGAGCTTAAATTCTAACAGTAATAAAGGTTTTGCTTCATGAATATCAAAAGGTTTTTGTTGCCGTAAAGAATAACAAAAACAGTCGGGCAGAAAATCTGGTAAATCAGCGCATTTTTGCCCCGGACGAAGTATCCTGTTAAGGTCAGGGGCGCTGGTAGGGTATAATATTTCCGCAGGTTGTAATCGTAATAATTCTGTGTGGAGGGCGCTTAAATCTTGGCTTTGAGTGGTGAAAAATTCCCCCGTAGAAATATCTGCATAAGCCAAGCCCCAATGCTCTTTTGCCACTACTACTGAAGCGAGAAAGTTATTTTTTTTTGATGATAACATTTCTTCCTCCGTAATGGTACCGGGGGTTAATAGCTTCGTAATCGCTCTTTTTACTAATCTTTTTTCTGCCGAAGCGGTGGCGGAATCTTCCACTTGATCGCATATGATGACAGAGTAACCTTTTTCTACTAATTGTCTAGCATAACGATCTAAAGCGTGATGTGGCACACCAGTCATGGCAATTCTACCGACATTCTTACCGCCATCTTTACTGGTGATAACTAATTCCAACTCTTGGGCGATGGTGACGGCATCCTGAAAAAAGCACTCGAAAAAATCGCCCACTCGATACAATAATAAAGCATTAGGATATTGCTCTTTAACTTCCACATAATGCTGATACATGGGCGTTAATTCTTGAATGTCAATGAGGCGATAATCTTCTTGGGGAGTATTTCTTGTGCCGATATGGGATGAGGATTCCGTCATTATTTAACTATATTTTTAATTGCCTCTATATTTTATCTCAAGTTTTCTCATCGTCATCTTTGACATGGACAATGGATAATTAATTCTTCACCTACTCATTAATATCAAGTTCGGATAATCCGTTATAAATAGATGGTATCTTCGCAATTTCCCTACCGTGTAATGAATTACACGGAACCAACAGTATGACGTTCAATAAATTGAACTAAGATTATGTTGAATTGATTCATAAGTAAGTGGTGCTTAAAAAGTATTTTGGTGAGGGGTGGGAATGTAGAATGTAGAATGTAGGATTTAGAATTTTTTATTGGGATGGAAAAAAATACAGTATTTTTTGGGAAAAAAGGCTATTTTTGGCACTTTTTAAACATTTTATCGTACTTAAAACCTTTGTTTTAAAAGGGTTTTGATTTATTCAGCAAACCCTAAGTAATCAAACAGACTTGATATAATTCATAATTCATAACTCACAATTCATAACTCATAATTCATAACTCATAATTTCCCCTCACCTTTGTCGCCACCATACCAGCGCCCCTCCCCCCATGCCGAGAAGTGGTAAAATGACTAAAGCTAACCAAGAAACGAGGGAAACTTGCCAAGGGGAAGGATTAAGACGACGATTGGTGGTAGTTTTAGGTGCGATCGAAAGGGCATTTTCATTATCTTCTCCTAACCACGCAACGGCATTGGCAAATAAATCGCCGTTAAGTTGTTGCGATAACCAACCGTTGGTAGCAAAACGAGCGTTACCTAATACTACCATTTTGGTTTCTGCAGGTAATTTTTCAGTAGGGGTAGTTTCTGGAGAAGGAGGATTATTTAGAGTTGGTGGTAAGGGTAAACCTCCTTCTGGGATGACTTCTTCAGGGGGAGTTTCGGGATTTGCCGGGATAATCTCTGGAGTTGGGGAGTCGGCGACAGGATTTTGTTTAACTAAAGCATAACCGAGATTAAGTGGACCGGGTAAATCTTCCCCTTCATCAAATTGAATGGTATCGGTGCTTATATCCTTTTCGCTCCAAGTTTGAGCGCCCGTCACCATTAAAGGGGATACTTCGATGTTATCTTGAGGAGAGGAAATCAGCGCCCGTGCGTTGGGAAATAAGGTAATATTACCAGCAAAATCCGTTGTGATGGGATGGCTACCATATTCTACTACAAACACCACCGCCGGACCCAAACCGAAAATCTCCCCAGCGCCCGTGGCATCCACCACCAAACCATCATCAAAACTAATTCCCCACTCGGTTAATAAATTAGCTAGGGGTATATCTGTATTAGCATCCACCATTAATAGAAGACTTCCGCCTCTCTCTACATATTGCTGTAAAGCGTTAACTTCTCCTTGTAGTAAAGGGCGAGGGGCGCTGGAAAGTATTACCACATCAGCATCAGGGGGAATTAAAGGGGAAGTAGTTAAATTGAGGGGTTGCACTTGATAACCGTTACTGATTAAACGATTTACCCCATCAGCAAAACTATTTTCTCCAGCTTCTACTGTAGGTTCGCCATGACCTTGAATTATGTATATCATGGGGCTAGAAGGGCGCTGGATGCTATTAATTGCCCTGGTTAATTCTACTTCCGTTAAGGGATTTTCAGGGGAAATATTTTGTACTAATTGCTGTCTATCTTCGTATTTTATATAGACTTCTCCGGCTCTCTGTACCCCAAATTGTTGTGCTAAACTGAGGTTAATTTGCGGATCGACATATTCGTAACTAAATTGGTTACTCTGACGGCGATAATTTTCTAATAATGCTCTATCGTTGGGGTTAGGGGCGCTGTCAAACACATATATTTGTATTGGTTGGGATAAATTTTTAACTAATTGTTGAGATTGAGGGGAAAGGGTAAATAGTTGATTTTCAGTCCAATCTACGCGCCAACTATAAGTAAAACCGAGATAATTTACTAAGATAAAAATTACTGTCACGGCAAGGGTAGCAACTAGGGCATTCGTACCAGCTTCTGTGCTTCTTCTTTGCCAAAACCCTTTACTTTGATAAAGATAAATGCCGATGGTAAGTAAAAAAAGAATAGCCCCCACTGCGATAAAGGTTAAAGCGATAAAATCGTTATTCTGGGTGAGTATGTTTATAACTATCCCTGCTGATAAAAAGAGGAGGGCGCTGGAAAAAAGATAAATTAGGTATTTTTTCATTTCGATTGTTGATTATCCATTAGACTTCAAGCAAATTAGGGAGTTGGTTAATTGAAAAATCAAACACTTTTGATTACAAAAAATATCTTATCTCAAGTTCGTTTGATCGCCTATAAATCAATTAAAAAGCAATCTTAGTTCAATTTATTGAACGATCGGACCGTTGGTTCCGTGTAATTCATTACACGGTGGGAAAATATCGCAGATACCAACACCTAAATTCGGGCGCTTATGCCCGAAATACGATAAAAAATGTTCTTTGAAAGGATGTCAATTATCAATTATTTCTTGGTTCATACCATTTAAAATGTTGGTAAGTAGTGCGAGATATATCTTGAATTAAAGTCCTACCTCTGACATCATTGTAAGGGCGCTGGACAAATACCGCTCCAATGTATCGTTTTCCGCTAGGAATATCAATAATTCCTGCATCCCCCAATATAATGCCAATATCTCCCGTTTTATGATAAATTATAGCTTCTGGTTCTAATCCTTGAGGTAAAAGAGTTCTTGTTACTACCCTTTCCATAATATTTAACATTCTGTCTCTTGAGCGCAAAGAAACTAAATCCCCTTGATTAACTTTCATTAGTAATTGTGCCAAATCACGGGCGCTGGTGGTGTTAGTGCCTTCCATATCAGGAAGATAATTATTAATTACCGTTGCTTCTAAACCCCATTCCTTAAATCTTTGATTGAGTGCTTCAGCGCCCCCCACCTTTTCAATTATCATATTAGTGGCAGTATTATCACTATTAATCATCATTTCTTCTATTACCTTTAAGGCGGTGTATTGAGTGCCAAGGGGTTGATATTGCATATTTCCGGCTTCGGGCGCTTTGGTGGCTTCTGTCATGGTTAACATTTCATCTAGTCTTACCTTTCCGGCATCCACATCTTGCAAAAAAGCGACTAAAATAGGGGTTTTGATGGTACTAGCTGCCGCCACAGGGGTGATACCGTTAAGATTAACAAAAGCGCCGTTATCTAAATCCACAAAGAAAGCGCTAGTTTTTAAATCTTGATATTCTGCCGTCAATTTCAATAGTTTTTCTCGTAACGGCATTAATTCTTGGCTGAAGGCGAGGGGCGCTGGGGTAAGATTATTATTGGTTGCAGTGACTGTATTATTTGGTGGCTTAACTTCTTCAGTAATTTTGCTTTCTTCTGCCGTTTCTGAGTTACTAGCCTCCGAAGTGAGAAAAGGAATTTTGACGGTAGGAAATAGTGGTTTGGTTAAATCAATATTAGCCAAAATAGTTCCAAAAATACTGCCAATTCCCACCCCAACTATTCCCAAGCGAAAAATATAATTAAATATTGTATTGAATAAACTTTCAGGAGATTTGGGCAACGAATTAGATTCCATCTGATTTTTTGAGTTGACAGTTTTTAGTCTGACAACTTTCCTTCTTTTATTCAAATCTGTTACGTTTCTTTCTGTATTTGAGTGATTATTCGACATAACACATTGGGTTTTGCTTGGGTTTGGAGGGCGCTTTTAATTTTAGCTGATTTTATATCATAGTGTAATTTAATAGACATCTCCAACAATTAGAATTTTACGCCCCGCCGGTGAAATCAGGCATCTTGCCTGTATTTCTGGAGAGCAGGACTTACGCAAAAGACATAATATATAGAAGAGGATTTTAACTCTTTTCTTAGGTAATTATCCAGCAAAGAATGTTTAATGTGATAAATAGGGTTTGCTGAAAAAGTATTTTGGTGAGGGGAAGTGTCAGGTTTCAGGTGTCAGGTGTCGCGGTAAAATCCTTATAAATTAAAGAGTTAAGCCAAATATTTATTTTCCATAAATTGCTCACTTGTATCAATAGTTTTTGATTTGGAAGAACAAAATACAGTATTTTTAGAGAAAAAGGGCTATTTTTGGCACTTTTTTTGAGTTTCATTATGCTTAAAACTTTTATTTGACACGAGTTTTGATTTATTCAGCAGATCCTATAATAAATTTATCAGTTTGTTATAATATACATTGTGTGTGCGATTCGTTCAGTCCAAAAGTTAAGGTTGAAATACCTGAAACGTGGGATTGG
>JACYMF010000109.1 GCA_015272165.1 Cyanobacterium sp. T60_A2020_053 | reverse complement strand
TATGGGCTGTCGTCTAACGGCGAGTCGGTGAACCAAGAATCCCCCACTATAACCCGTAGGGTTTAGTGGTGGGAGTGTCAATACCAGAAGATATTTTAAATTTATCACAGATTAATAAGGCTTTGGTTTATTAGTTAGGGTTTGCTGAATAAATCAAAACCCTTTTCTAATAAAGGTTTAAAGTCTATTATACATAACAAAAAGTGCCATAAATTAACCTTTTCCCCTAAAAATACTGTATTTTTTCCATCCTAATCAAAAATGATTGATGAAAACTAGGAATTTTTAACAAGCTATGATTATCCTAAAACCTTTGATTTATCAACCTTTCTACTACCCACTCCCCGCATGACACCACTTTTTCAGCAACCTTTAGTTAAACCCTTATTAAGATTACACTCATATTTTTATTGATCTGAACTGATATGAATTTTCAGTAATTTTGAAATACATTTTTTAATCAATTTTAATAAAGTATTGACTTTCTAGTAAAAATGCTTTTTGGGTGAAACGAATTGCCCAATAACCGCCGGGTTTTGGCGATAAAATTTCCCCTTCTTCACCTATGTTTAAGCAGGTGGAAGGGCGCAACATTGGCATCGGTTCGGCTGTTTTAATATAAGGTGGTAAAGCAATTATTTTTACTTTATCTCCTACTCTTATTTGTTCATTTTTCATATCATTAAATTTAGTTTAAAATCGGTTTATTAAATACTAATACCACTAGGTTGATCATAACAGGCGATGATCCGATGACAACCCGATTCTGGTAGCGCCCATCGATTAACATATTCATTAGGATTTCCCCAACATAATCCCAAATATACTTCATCTCTACCTGTATCTAATTCTGCCCATTCTGCTTGTTGATACAATTTTTCTAGTTCAGAAATACTGATGGGTGAAGGGCGCCCGTCAGACAAAAAATATTTCATACCGGCGGTGACTTCTTGCCAAAAATCAATCACTGACTTTTTCGCATCCATGAGATATTGCTTATCTCCTTCAATGGCGATAAGTTGGTTATAAACTTCAGGAAAACTGCAAGATTTATCAGCAAAGGTAATTTGGCGCTTAATTAAACCTGAGACGTTGTTTTGTTGTTGATATTCGTGGATTTGACGGCGAAAATCACGATAGATAAAAACCCGCCCAGTTTTATCCATATCTAGTGCTTTTGCCACTACAGGATTATCTAATTTTTCTGGGGTATTAAAAATCAATCTTTTACCACTCCAAGTGGCTTTTAATTCCATTTCTAAAAAATCAATTAATTCTTTAGTGTTGTAAGTCATATCGCCATTTCAAATCAGTTGTGTAGATTATCTTACTCTAAAAAGGGAGAAGGGTTGAAATTATGAGCTGACGTTACGCACTTATTCAGGTTTCAGGAAATAATAAAAATGATTGAACTAAAAAGTTATCGAGATTTAACGGTTTGGCAAAAATCAATGGATGTGGTAGTAATATGTTATCAATTAACTTCTCAATTTCCCAAAACAGAAATTGATGGTTTAAGTAGTCAAATACAAAGAGCCGTAGTTTCAATTCCTGCCAACATCACAGAAGGAAAAGGGAGAAATCATTTGGGTGATTATATCCCTTTCTATGGCAAATGGCTCACTCAAAAAACTAGAAACTCATTTGATGATTGTCAGACGATTAGGGCATCTTAAAGAGCAAGAATTAAAAGTTACTTTAAACAAATGTGAGGAAATTGGCAAAATGTTACATAGTTTAGTCGAAAAACTAAGTCAAAAGAAAAAAGGGTGAATTTTTTTGACTTTAAACCTGACACCTGATACCTGACAGCTCAAAATAACAATTAATTATCTTTTTGCGTAACATCAGTAACTTAATTAACTTACGCCCATTTTTTTTAACATTGCTTTTCTCCCCAGAGTGGCGAGGCTATCGTCAAGGGCGCTGAGAGTTATTGTTTCTTGGTATTTTAGTTCTATAGCTTTTATAATTAACCAATCTGCTAAAAAAGGATTCTTTGGTAATAATGGCCCGTGCGCATAAGTAGCGATAGAATTTTGATAAAAAGCGCCCTCCCAACCATCCTCACCATTATTACCATTACCACTAATTACCTTGCCAAGAGGGGAAACATTTCCTAAATAAGTCCTACCACCGTGATTTTCAAAACCTACCACCGTGGGAGATTCCCCAGTCATCATTTTAATATCTTCAGCGAGGGAGGGCGCTACTAACTCAAAAGCCACATTCCCGATACAACGAGAAATACTAGCCCCCGGATGTTTCGTCACCAAATCCAAAATACCTAAACCCTCAATTCTTTGCCCCATAGCTGGTTCATAATATTTACCAAGTAATTGGGGTGAACCACAAGTAAATACACCGGGTATGCCAGAATGGAGTTTTTCCTTGAGAATTTCTGCTTTTTTCCCTCGTAAATCTCGCATGACAATTTCCTGTTGTCTATCCTGCGCCCCCCCTCCTACTACTAGATCAAAATTATTAAAATCATCTTCGTGAGTATTAGCATCAAGGGGGGTGATGTGCGCTTCTATTTCTCGCCACTGACAGCGCCTTTGTAGACAAATTACATTACCCCTATCACCATAGGTACTCATGAGTTTAGGATATAACCAACCAATATTTAATTGCATTTATTTAAAATAATTATTACAACTTACTCAGAAAAATTATAATCAATAAACAACAAGTCTTGGATATTATTAAATCCCATATAGAGGTTTAAAAACTTACCTTTGTCTTTGTGATACATACTAAGTTGGTACAACTTCCCCCGGGCGAAGTTTTGACCATTTACCTTTTTCTTCTGCAAAACTTTCACAGCCTACCACATCCCATTCCATTTCGATATAATCCGCTTGAGTGCGAATATTGACATTAATAGACGGCTTAACAGCTTCAAAACTAGGATTTTCCGTCAGATGGGGCTGTTGATGTTGCTCTTCTACAGCATGATAAGTACGACAACGATCTACATAGTAACAGTTTATACAAATACACATTTTTTTTTCCTCCAACTGCTTCTTTAGCCTAATTTTAACTTACTTGAAAATAAATTTTAAAATGGGGTGGAGGGCGCTTAATGAGCTTTTGTTTCTTCATCTTCTACTTTTTTGCCCTTAATAGAGTCAAAGTTTCATCGATTACATAATCACTGTAGTTTAGACTAAATGTAAAGACAAATGAGGTGCAGTGGGTTTTAAGGAAAAGTTAAAGTATCGATAGTCATCCACCCATTGCCAAAAGTGTAGAATGTATAATTAATAACTTTCATATGGCAATTTTTCTTGACTAAATGAATAACCCCTCAGACAATCAAACGGTATCAAATTTTGACTTCAAAAACCCTCCCTCTCAAGAGTTAATCGATCAATGTGTGCATTGTGGCTTTTGTCTTTCCACTTGCCCTAGTTATCGTGTTATGGGGCAAGAAATGGATTCCCCTAGGGGGCGCATTTATTTAATGGATGCCATTAATAAAGGAGAAGCGAGTTTGAATGACACCAGCGCCCTCCACTTTGACAGTTGTCTGGGGTGTTTAGCCTGTGTCAGTACCTGTCCTTCTGGGGTACAATATGATCAATTAATCTCCGCCATTCGCCCTCAAGTGGAAAGGAATCAACCCCGCAATATTTGGGAAAAGTTTTTACGGTGGATTATTTTTAACATTTTCCCGTATCCGCAACGGTTAGGGGCGCTGTTGCCTTTACTATGGTTTTATCAAGTTTCAGGATTACAAACCCTCGTTAAAAAGGCACAACTATTAAAATTTTTTCCTCGTCTTCAGGCCATGGAATCCATTTTACCAAAAATTGATTTAAGTAAAATTGGCAAAAAATACCCTTATGTTATTCCTTCTCAAACTGAGAAAAAATATCGGGTAGGAGTGGTGTTAGGATGTGTGCAAAGATTGTTTTTTGATTCCGTTAATGAAGCCACGGTTAGGGTTTTAACTGCTAATGGTTGCGAGGTAGTAATTCCCCAAACTCAAGGCTGTTGCGCCGCGCTACCTGCCCATCAAGGGCAAGAAAAACAGGCTCAAACCTTGGCAAAACAAATGATTGACAGTTTTGCGGATACTGAGGTGGATTATATCATCATCAACGCTGCCGGTTGTGGTCATACTCTTAAAGAATACGCTCATATTCTAGCCGATGATCCGATTTATTTACCAAAAGCGAAGGAATTTGTGGCAAAAGTGCGCGATGTGCAGGAATTTTTAGCCGATATTGATTTCAGCGCCCCTCTCTCCCCCATTACCGAAGGGGATTTAACCATAGTTTATCAAGATGCTTGTCACCTATTGCACGGGCAAAAAATCAGTATTCAACCCCGTAAACTACTGAAAATGATTCCCCAAGTGCAGTTAAAAGAGCCTTTAGATGCTAGTTTATGTTGTGGTAGTGCTGGAGTATATAATATGTTACAACCGGAAGTAGCAGAAGAATTGGGAGAGCAAAAAGTGCGGAATCTACTGGCGACGGGCGCTGGAATTATCGCTTCCCCTAACCCCGGTTGTAGTTTACAAATTAATAAACACTTAGCACAAAAAGGGCATAAAGTCAAGGTTATTCATCCCATGGAATTATTAGATTGTGCCATTCGAGGGCAAAAAATTGCTTAGGTTAGGGGTTTGATTCATCGGGCAAGGGATAATATAAAGTTCGTTTGATCACTTATAAATACATTAAACTAATCTTAGTTCAATTTATTGAACGTAATTCCGTTAGCCGTGTAATTCATTACACGGTGGGGTAACAGCGAAGAGACTTGATATAACAAGGGGCTTAAGCCCCTTGCCTTATTAATTTAACCAACCGGCACTCAACACGATAGTTAAAGCAATAAAAGTAAGACTCAAAGCCCAAGTAATGCGATTTAAAGTAGCTTCGGCGGTTTTAACACTGGTAAAAAGTTGAGCTTGTCCACCAATTCCTCCTAAACCATCCCCTTTGGGAGAATGTAATAATACTACCACTATTAACAATCCTGCTGATACTGCCCAGACAATTTGTACTAACTGATATGCGCTCATTATCAATAATTTTATATTTAAGATTTCCTTCCTAGTTTATCCTAAATAGAGAATTGACAATGGACAATTGATAATGGATAATTAAATTTTGGATATAAGAGTCAGAAAGTTATATGTCTTCCTCTCAGTGGTTGCGCTTACTTAAAAATGTCGGTATTTGGCAAGGCTCATTTACCCAGTTTTCACCCCAAGGGGAATTACGCAAAAATACCCCAACAGAAATCACTTTAGAGGGTTTGAATGATAATCAAGCTATGCGCTTGACGGTTAATCGTGTGGAAGAAGATACTCCTCCCCATGTAAATGAGTTTACCTATCTTAATCGTAGTATTTTTCTGTTTGAAGAAGGTCATTTTTCTAAGGGTTCGTTACAGTTTAGCCCTTTTGCTACTTTTGGTGCGGAATTTGGCTTTTTTCTCGATAATCGCCGTTTGCGTATGGTACAACTGTTCGACAAAAATAGTGATTTTGAAGGTGTGACTTTAATTCGTGAGTTTAGGAAAGATACGCCGAGATTTGAAAAACCACCGTTAACGGTTGAGCAATTACGGGGAGAATGGCAGGGGAGGGCGCTGACTCTTTATCCTGACTGGCGCCCTTCACCGTTTTATGATACTAAATTACTAATAACACAAGAGGGAAATCGTTTAATTCAAACTCTACAGACTCCTTTCTTCAATTTATCTTCTCAAGGAGTTATTAACGGCAATACTATTACTTTTGACGATACGAATAATCGTTTATTATTGTTGCCTGACGGCGCATCTAGTTGTAATCCGATGAAAATTACCCATCGTCAACCTTTTTTCCTCGAATCAGCTTGGTTAGTTGAGCCTGATTTACGCTTACGACTTATCCGTAATTATGAGGCGACGGGCGCTTGGGAAAGTGTTACCCTTGTGACGGAAAAGCGAATCGGTTAGATATTTCAACCTTAATGATTAATTACAGCTTGTACCACAATAGTGATGGTGGCAGTTAAAATTAAACTAAAGGCAAGGTTAACTACTTGTTGAGATGCTTTTTGGTAAATTTCGACCTTATCGTTAGTTTTCTCCATAGCATTATTGGTTTTCCCCATGGCATCGTTTATTTTGCCAATTTCTTCAACCAATTTCTCTAAGGTAATTTCAATTTTATCAAGGCGCTCAGAATCTGTCATTTTTTTGTAAATTAACAATAATTAGGGGTTGCTGAAAAAGTATTTTGGTGAGGGGGAGGTGTCAGGTTTCGGGTGTCAGGTTTCAGGTGAAATGCTTGTAAATTAAAGACTTTAGCCAAATATTTATTTTTCATAAATTGCTCATTTATATCAATAATTTTTGATTAGGGGATCAGAAATACAGATTTTTTGGCAAAAAAAGACTATTTTTGGCACTTTTTTGAGTTTTATTATGCTTAAAACCTATATTAGACAAAGGTTTTAATTTATTCAGCAGACCCTAATTATTCAATTATATATTATTCTGAGTTTCTGATTTTCAAACTTTATAATTGTCAATTGTCAATTATCAATTATTATGACCTATTCCCATAACCGGCGCCCTTCACCGCCTTTAAAACGTTGGTGACTATCGGCTAATAAGTCTGGAATTGCCAAATTTTCGGGGCATCGAGGCAGACATTCTCCGCAATTAGTACATTTATCCCCCTTATTACCCCAAAACCAATGCCCAGCATTTTCAAACATTTGATAGCGATAACGGGCATATTCCGTCATCTCTAAACCTACACCCAAGTTACGCAGTCGCAACACTTCGGGAATATTAATATTTTCAGGACAAGGTAAACATTGATAACATTGAGAACAGTGATCCGTGGTTAAATTATCTTTCAGATGTTGGGAAATACCGTCTAAAATGTTCACTTCTTGGGCGCTAAGGGGGTAATCTCGATTGGCTACTTGTAACGGGATGATTAATTCCTCAGGATTTTCAGCGCCCACACTCAAAGTGGTAATGGCAGGATTAGCTAATAAAAAACGATAATTTAATTCTAATGGGGTGAAGGGCGCACATAATTGCTTTAATTTTGCTGAAGGTTGATATAATTTTCCACCTTTATCCGCAGGGGAAATAATAAAAATACCTAAGTCTTTTTCCTTAGCTAATTTGATAATCGGTGAAGGGCGCTGGTAAAAAAAATAATAATGTAAATTAATGAAATCAAACCATTCAGTATTAATAGTTTTTGCCATCAATTCAATATTGCCATGGGTAGAAAAACCAAGATATTTTATCTTGCCCTGTGATTGAGCTTTTAATAATACTTGAAAATAACTATTTTCCTTGACTAATTGCTGATAATGTGCTTCAGTATTAATGCCGTGAATAGCGAAACAGTCGATATAATCAGTTTGTAAACGTTGTAATGATTCTCTTAAATTTTGCTCGAAATTTTTAACATTATCAGGTGTTAGTTTTGTGGTAATAACAATATTTTCACGAGGAATATTTAATTTCTTTAAAGTATTGCCCAAATACAGTTCACTTTTCCCGTATGCCCTTGCCAACTCGAAATGATTAATGCCCAAATCTAAGGCTTTTTTAACTGTTTTAAAAAGCTGATCTTCACTATAACAACAGCGCATTAAACCTAAAGAAAAAACAGACAATTTTAAATTAGTTTGACCAAATCTACGATACTTCATTGAAATTATAAATTATGAATTATGAATTATGAATTATTATCTCCCCTGCTTTTTCTTCTTCTTTTCGACAAAGCCTCATCATTATCAATTATTTATTACCTAGAAAAAACAGCTATAATGGTAATTTGGCTCAAATCAATTTCAATCATCAACCATGCTACCAATCGTCGCCGTTATCGGTCGCCCCAATGTGGGAAAATCTGCTCTTGTTAATCGTCTTTCGGGAGAACAAGATGCCATCGTGTATGATCAACCGGGTATTACTAGAGATCGTACCTATCGTCCGGCATTTTGGCAAGACCGAGATTTTCAAGTGGTGGATACTGGTGGTTTAGTTTTCGATGATGATACGGAATTTATGCCCTACATAAGGCAACAAGCGCTCGCCGCCCTAGAAGAAGCATCCGTGGCAATTCTCGTGGTGGATGGGATGGAGGGCGCTACCGCCGGAGATGAGGAAATTGCCTCTTGGTTGCGCACCCAAAATGTGCCAGTGTTAATTGCTGTAAATAAGTGCGAATCAGAACAACAAGGATTGTCTCAAAGTGCTGAGTTTTGGAATTTAGGATTAGGTGAACCTTTTGCTCTTTCAGCCATTCACGGTAATGGTACTGGTGAATTACTCGATGCTTTAATTACTTATCTTCCCTCTGCTGATGAAATTGAAGCCACAGAAGAAATTAAGGTAGCTATTATCGGGCGCCCGAATGTGGGTAAATCAAGCCTTCTTAATGCTTTAACTGGGGAAAATCGTGCCATTGTTTCTCCTGTTTCTGGCACAACTAGAGATGCCATCGATATGGTGGTAAAAAGAAATGATAAGTATTATCGCCTCATCGATACAGCTGGAATTAGACGTAAAAAAAATGTTGATTATGGAGCAGAGTTTTTTGGCATCAATCGGGCTTTTAAAGCCATTAAAAGGGCTGATGTGGTTTTGTTTGTTATCGATATTTTGGATGGTGTCACGGAACAAGATTTAAAATTAGCAGGTCGAATCATTGAAGAAGGAAAAGCCGCCGTTATCATTGCTAATAAATGGGATGCGGTGGAAAAGGATTCCCATACCATCTATGAATATCAGAAAATGCTTGATGATCGACTATTTTTCATGGATTGGGCGGAGCGTGTTTTTACTTCAGCTATGACAGGGAAGCGAGTAGAAAATATATTGGATTTGGTGGATCGCGCTGCAGAAGGGCATCAAAAACGGGTTAGCACGGCAGTTATTAATGAGGTAATCGAAGATGCTGTTAAATGGCATTCTCCCCCCACCAGTCGTCAAGGAAAACAGGGCAGAATTTATTATGGTACACAGGTCTCAATTAAACCTCCTAGTATTGCCTTATTTGTAAATGATCCGAAACGTTTAGATGATGGCTATCGCCGTTATATTGAAAAGCAGTTTCGTCAGCAGTTAGGTTTTAAAGGCACTCCTTTAAGATTATTTTGGCGCGGTAAAAAGGTTAGGGATGGAGAAAGAATGACAGCGAATCGAGCTACGAAGGTAAAATAATCGCTTAAAATCTAAATTAAATTTTGGAAGGGGAAGCAGAGGTAGCAAGGGAGAAAGGGGAGATTTTTTCTATTAATTGATTTTTTAATCGTTAAAAATCTCTGTAAGTATCTTTTTTAATCAAAAAGAGTCAAAATTAATAAATTTTTAGTTGTTATTGATTACTTTGTCTAAACTAAACATTTGAGAATGCAAACGCCCTGATTAAAAAAGGGTACTTGAGAATAGTAAAGTTATGTTGATAATTGAAATCTTTTTTGCTTTATTGTCCTTCGTCTTTAATAAACTTAATAAATTTGTTATTGGTAATCTTTATACTTTCTATTTAACTTTTAACAAAAAAAAAGCTAATCAATGGAGGGTAATTGATAATAAATTAATTGATTCTTGGCTTAATTTAGCCGTTTTGATGACTAAGGCACCTCGTTGGAATACTCATGCCATCATTGGTACTTTAGGTCCTTTTTCAGTAGAAAATAATTTGAGTTTAGATATTATTTCTGCTAATAATTCAGCTCAATCTTGGATAGCTATTTTTTATAGTTTTCCGGGTTATAAAACTATTACTACCATTGAGTCTTCTCAAGTTGATAATTCTACTGAATGGCATTCTATTTCATTAGCAAAGGGTAAATATACTATAGGTTTAAGATACTACCAATATGGTAATAATTTGACATTACCTAGTATAAAAATTGATAATATTTTAGTGACTAATAAAACTAATATTGATGCTAATAGTAATGATTTTTATAAAAGTTTAATTAATAAAAAAAATAGTTATTTTTTAGCTCTACATTATTATATTTATGTCATTTTCAAGTTACAAAAGTTTTTACCATCAAGTTTTGTTAAAAATGAATTTTTACCAGTTGGAGCAACAGATACTAAGTTTTTCTATGATTATTTAGATCAAGGGGATATTTTAGAAATAGAAGTAGATGAAAATAGTTTACGCTTATATGATATATATATAAATTTATATGACATTTGTAGTTTACCTTTGGATTACTGTAAACTTGATCAATCAACTATCAAAATGTCTTTTTTTTCTCAGCGCGGTTATTATTTAATTAGGGTGAAAGAAAAAGAGCCGTTAAATAATGAGTTTAGTGATTTAAAGTTATACTTAACAAAGTCTCAATAGTTGGACATGGGGGAGAAGAGAGCTAATTTGACTGAAAATATGAAAATATTAATGGTTGTTCCTTATCTGTGTCCATATTACGGAGGAATTTCCAAAATCGTTCAAGAATTAACTGAGGCTTTGGGAAAACGTAACTTAGCGGTGGACTTAATTACCACAGATGCTAATTTTTTTAGTTATTTACCGCAGTTTGAGGTTGATTATAACTCTTATGATTGGATTGATAGGGATAATTACCGTTTACGATATTTTCGTAGTTGGTGTTTACAAGATACAATTTTCAGCGCCCGTCTCTGTCATTGGTTATATAATCATGTCCATGAATATGATTTGGTGCATACCCATAGTATTTTTGCACCATTAATTACAGTGACAGGATGGATATGTCGTGGCAAAAAAGTTCCTTATATTATTACTCCTCACGGAATGTTAGAGCCTTGGGCATTGAATCATAAAAAGTGGAAAAAAAAGTTATATTATAATTGCTGTGAAAAGAGTAATTTATCTCATTCCCTAGCCATTCAAGGTACATCAAAAGATGAAACTAAAAATATCGAGTCTTTGAGTTTAGATACTCAAGTTTTTTTTGTGCATAATGGCATTCACCCCAGTTATTTCCAGCATTCGATTACCAAAGAAGATTGGTTAGCGCACTTCCCCCATCTCAAAGATAAAAAATTGATCTTATTTCTCGCCAGAATCGATCCTAAAAAGGGTTTAGATTTATTAGCGAAGGCATTTGCACAGATTAGCCAAAAATTCTCTGATGTTCATGTAATCATTGCTGGACCTGAATCTCAAGGATTTTTACCCAATGCCAAAAAATTTTTTCGAGATGCAAATTGTTTGAATAGAGTGACATTTACGGGAATGTTAACAGGAGAATTGAAAGCCGGGGCGCTGGAGAGTGCAGATATTTTTGTATCTCCATCTTACTCTGAGGGATTTAGTATTTCGGTTTTAGAGGCGATGGGCGCTGGATTACCTACGGTTATCACCACCGGATGTAACTTTGCGGAAGCGGGAGAAGTAGGAGGGGCGCTGGTGGTTAACATTGATGCGGATGAAGTGGCAAGGGCGCTGGATTGGTGTTTATCATATCCTGACAAGGCAAGGGCGCTGGGTAATCAAGGGAAAGAGTTTATTTTTAATAATTATACATGGACAAAAGTAGCAGAAAAGCTAATTTTGGTTTACAAAAACTTACTTGATAATCATTAAATTTACCAGTGAGGAAAATTCGATATATCTCTTAACAGAGCAATTCTTTCTTCATGATAGAATATAATCAAATCCTTAACTTATAGTAACTTTCATTTCTTAAACTACACTTTGAATTAAAAAAAAATCTCTTTGCGCCTTTGCGCCTTTGCGAGAGAAAAAAGTGATTTATGAAGTTGAAAAATGCTATAAAATGACAATAAATTTTTGGAGATAAAATATTATGACGACCCAGTTATACAAAACCCGTTTAGATTTAAGCACCGAAGTGAGAGAAAAAGTAGTAACGATTCTTAATCAAACTTTAGCTACTACTTTAGACCTGAAAACCCAAACCAAACAAGCCCATTGGAATGTGAAGGGCGCTGATTTTTTCCAGATTCATGAGTTATTCGATGAGATGGCTGGGGAATTAGAAGAATATGTGGACATGGTGGCAGAAAGAGTAACGGCTATGGGTGCTATTGCCCTTGGCACAGCGCGGGTCGCCGCCCATCATTCCATTCTCGAAGAATATCCCGTTACTGCGGTAAAAGAGAAAGAACATTTGATCGCTTTAGCGGATCGTTATGCTAGTTATGGCGCCCATGTCAGAGAAGCCATTGCGAAAACCGATGAGTTAGGAGATGCAGACACGGCTGATCTTTATACGGAAATTTCCCGCACTATTGATAAACGTCTTTGGTTTTTAGAAGCGCACCTCCCCGAAGATAATTAAAGTTGGATTATATTAAAATATCGAAGTGGTGGAAAAAATGAAGCAGAAAAAATGTTAGTTCAAGCTATATTTACCTTTGCCTTTTGCCCTTTTGACCAGTTAAATATTTGCGAATTTAATGACAGTTAAAAAAAAGCCAAAATACTCTGTTATTGAGCGCCAATATCAGCAACTGAGATGGGAATTAATTACCGGCTCGGTTCTTTTTGGCGGTATTTTATTAACAGGAACGTTATGGTATTGGTTAGTAGAAGGTTGGTCGTTGATCGATTCAGCTTATATGACTGTTATAACTCTTTCTACGGTGGGTTTTGGAGAAATTCGTCCTCTGAATAGTAGAGCTCGTTTATTTACCATGATTTTAATTATCATGGGTATTATTGTTTTTGGTTATTTGGTAAATCGCTTTACTGAAGCACTTTTGCAGGGTTATTTTCAAGAGGGAATTCGTTTAAAAAAAAGAAAAAAAGTGATTGATAAACTAGATAACCATTATATTTTATGTGGCTTCGGGCGCATGGGTTTTCATGTAGCGCGCGAACTTTATGCCGAAAATATTTCCTTCCTCATCATTGACTCAGGAGAGGAAGAGTTAGAAAAAGCACAACAGTTAGGTTATTTAGTTGTTCAAGGGGATGCTACCCTTGATGAATGTTTATTGGAAGCGAGAGTAGAAAGCGCCCTCTGCCTCATTGCTGCGCTTAGTTCGGATGCTGATAATCTTTATACTCTCATTTCAGCGAAGGCACTTAATCCCAACATTCGGGCTATTGCAAGAGCAAATAGCGAAGAAGCGGTGAAAAAGTTAGAGAGGGCGGGCGCTGATGCTGTGGTATCTCCTTATGTGACGGGGGGAAAACGGTTGGCGGCGGCGGCTTTACGTCCACAAATTATGGATTTTGTGGATGGTATTCTTAGTGGTGGGCAACGCTCTTTTTATTTGGAAGAGTTTTTACTAGACGAGAAAAATTGTCCTAGTTTAGGTCAAACTCTTATGGAGGCACAATTAAGATCACGGTCAGGGGCGCTGGTGGTTGCCATTCGCACGAAAGAAGGGGATTTATTGCCCGGTCCGACGGGAGAAAATATTTTAAGGGCAGGAGATTCGTTAATTTGTATGGGTACTGCTGAACAGTTACGCACTCTTAATCACATTTTAGGACCAATTAATCCACCGAAAAAACCTTTTTTGTGAAGGGAGGTGTCAGGTTTCGGGTGTCAGGTATCGCGGTGAAATGATTATAAATTAAAGACTTTAGCCAAATATTTATTTTTCATAAATGGCTCATTTGTATCAATAATTTTTGATAGGGATGGAAAAAATACAGTATTTTTAGAGAAAAAACCATATTTTTGACACTTTTTCTGAGTTTTATTATGCTTAAAATCTTGATTTGACAAGGATTTTGATTTATTCAGCAGACCCTAAATAAAAATGCCGTTAAAATACAAGATTACATATACTACACGAAGATAATAAAACCTCATAATTGTCAATTATCCATTGTCAATTTGCCCTCACGATTGCACTTTTTCAGCAGCACCTAACTAATTTCATAGACGAAATTAAAACTAGCCCAATTAGTTAAATCAAAGGCGTAAACATCTGATAAATTATTAATTAAATCGGGGCGAAGGGCGCTACCCTCGTGTAAATCCTGCAAAATTGATTTAGCTATTTCCACTGGATTATTTAAAGTAATTACCGTTTCATCATCTAAATTAGTATTACTATTTTTATATACTTGATTAAAAGTATTATTAAAAGGTGATTTAGAACAAATAATCACTAATTCACCAATTCCCTGAGTGCCACTATCAATTAATTTTAAAGCACTATTTTGACTGGGAATTGTAAAAGTTTCCTGAGGGTTAACCATCACATATTTAGTGGAAATAAAAGCAATGGTATTACCCATAGTATTAAATCCGATTACTAAGTAATACAAATCATAGTCATTGTTATTTTCAATGGTCATGATAAAATTTGAACCCGAAGAAATATTAATTAGTTGTTTTTGTTCTGCTATATTGGTAGTAGAACCATATTCATTCATGGCTTTTTTTATATTAGTAAAAGTTTCTTGATAACTAATATAATTTTGTTGTTGTTGGCTATATTTTACGGCTACTCGCACGGGTAAGGGAGAGGAGTTACCGTTAAGAGTGAGGTTAACTAATTTTTGGGCTAATCTATTTTCCAGCGCCCTCCCCAAACGCTTCACCGCACTAGATACAGCCTCATTAGGAGTTTTTGCCATAGTATTGGGTAACAATACTCCTGCTTGGGAAAATAACCCATAGCTATCGTTACTGGTTAATTTACCGAGAATACAATCGGCATAGTTTTCGCCGAGATTGACGGCTTTGATGTCACCGATAGAGGTGAGGGCGCTGGTGGCGTCAACTTTTTCGATGCGTTGTAAACTACTATCAAGGGCTACCATTAAGTCAGTCGCACGGGGAATTACTCTAATTAATTCTCTTAAAATTAAGCCTGTTTTAATCATTTCTTGTCCTTTCAAAACGGTGGCTTTAGCTTTATTTCCTGTTATAGAATTAATCTGAATTACTACATTAGAATCAAGATTTAAAGAAGTAGAAAAGCAAGAGTTATTACCATAATTGAAGAAGACTAATAAAGGTAATCCTAATAATTCTAATTCGATAAGATTACTAGTAGGAATTATTTTTTTAACAATGGCATCTCCTTTGGATTCTAAATCATAATTTAGATAATAAGGATTAAGTTTATTTTCAATAGATAATGTAACATTTGTATATTTTAATTCTCCATTAATTAAAGCAATATCAGAAGCAATTTTCTTACTAATAATTAAATTATTAATAGGGGGAAAACTCTGCCATAATGATCTAGTTAGACTGTAGCTAAATAAACCAGCATTGAAGTTGTTACTGGTGATTTCTGTCGCTAATCCGTCAGTAGCTGAAGTGAAAATTATGCCTTGAACTTGATTATTATTTTTTAATAAATTTTTATTGTTATTAACTACTAATTTTTGTTTTAATTCTAGCTCACTTTGATTGATAATTGGTGTTTGAAAATGTACATAAGACCTTAACCATAATTGAGTTGAAGTGACTATTTCAAAAGATTGATAACTGGTATCTAAAATAATAGTATAGTTCTTAGTTTTTAAAGATTCACATAAATTGAGTAAATTATTTAATAATATATCTTGATTATCTTTTTTTCCTAAAAAATCACTATCATAAGTAATTAAACTAGGATGTTTTTCTTGATTTTCTAATGACAACTGAACTTCTCTGCCATAACCACTAAAATGAAATATGACTACGTCATTTTCTTGAGCTTGTTTTAATAAATGTTCTTCAAAACCAATTAAAATATTTTCCCTCGATGCTTCTTGATTAGTAAGGGTTAAAATGTCTTGATTTTGAAATCCAAAACGATAGGTTAATAATTCTTTTTGTAACTCTACATCTGTTATACAACCCTTTAATTTATTTCCTTGGGCATATTCATTAATTCCCACTAAAAAAGCCAATTTTCTGGGAGTTGATTGTGCTAAAACTTTCTGATATTGACGGCGGGGGGCTCTGGTAAAAAGCCCCCCCAAGGAAGCAAGGCTTAAACTGGCACTTTGTAAAAATAAACGTCGATTAAATTTCATGGTTTATTTAGTTAGTATATTTTCAAGGAAAATAATATCAAAAAGGCAAAAATTATTTTTCAAGTAACTTGAATTATTACAGCGATCTTACATCATTCGTAAGAAATTAATTATTAGAAAAGGACATCGAAGATACCACATCTTTTCCCTCTTTCATTTTTGTTAAATTAATTTAGCATACTAACCAATGAAGGCTCTTCATTACTTGGTATGCAAATTGCATTTTGAGAACGAGAGAGTAAGGCTTACAGTCTCGGTAGCATACTATCTAGTGAAGACCCCCAATGAAAAACCTTATACTGTTTTATTTTAATTGATTTTTAACTGTATTAATAATAGTTTCCAAGACAAAAACTCTAGCATAATACTTATCTTCAGCTGGTACAATAGTCCAAGATGCTAAAGGTGTGCTAGTCCGAGCGATGGTTTGATTTACCGCTACATTATACAAATGCCATTTTTCACGGTTTCGCCAATCTTCATCCGTTAGCTTATAACTTTTGAAGGGGTGATTTTTTCGTGCCTCAAAACGTCTTAGTTGCTCTTCTGGGCTAATTTGTAACCAAAACTTGACAATAATATAGTTATCCGTAGCAAGTTGTGCTTCAAATTCATTAATTTCTCGATAAGCGCGCCGCCACTCCATTTCCGTGGCCAAATTTTCGATTCTTTCCACCAATACTCTACCGTACCAAGTACGATCAAAAATACTAATAGTTTCCACTGGCGGTAAACGGCGCCAGAATCGCCAGAGATAGTGATATTTTTTTTCTTCATCGGTGGGGGCGCTAAAGGCGTGAACCTTATAACTGCGAGGGTCTAGGGTATCTGTCACCCTTTTAATAGCGCCCCCCTTCCCAGCCGCATCTCCTCCTTCAAATAAGACAATTATGCCTTTTTGCTGATTAAAAATTTCCCGTTGTAGTCTTCTTAACTCCAATTGAGCGCCCTTCAACCTTTCTTTATATTCATCCTTCGATAGCTGTAATGTCAAATCTGCTTGAGCTAAAAAATCTGGCTCCGTGGGCAAAAGTTCTCTTTGAGGGGGTAAGACGGGCGCAACAGGGGTAATTCTCCGTTGATCCAGCGCCCCTCGAATGGTTGCCACTAATTGAGTTAAAACTTTAACCTTTGCCCAGCGATCGCAATCCGCTTCCACCAAAGTCCAAGGGGCAAAGCCAGTGCTAGTATGAATTAGCATTTCTTCCGCAAGGGTGCTGTATTGCCCATAATTTTTCACCTGTTGCCAATCTTCAGGGCGCACACGCCAAGACTCATACTCATCCCTTTCATAATCTTTAAGACGGCTTTTTAACTCTTTTTTACTTAAATGTAGCCAAAATTTTGCCATCACCGCTCCCCCCTCAATTAATTGACGCTCAAAAGCATTAATATCACGCAAGACGAGGGGCGCTTGACTATCAGCCAAACGATTAAATAAACGATCTTCTAAAACGTGAATATACCAACTATGGTAAAAAATTCCCACAGCGCCCGTCGCCGGCAAATTTTGCCAAAATCGCCACAAAAAAGGATATTTCTTTTCCTGCTCCGTAGGAGGTAAAATAGTGTGAACCTCAAAACCACGAGGGTCCATATAATTAGTCATTTTTTTGACCAAATCACCTTTCCCTGCCGCAGCCCATCCCTCCAACACCACAATAATCGGTAACTTTTCCTGCCAACAAATATTCTGTAGTGAGCGTAATTCTCCCATTAAGGCTTCTATTTTTTCCTCATATTCTCCCTTCGATAAAGAAATACTGAGATCGAGAGCCTCTAACATGATTTTTTCCTCGCTTCTGATTAGTGTTAACCAAAATTATAACCCTGCTTAAATCATTTGTAAGTTAGAATCTATAACTATATGGAAGATGATATGCTATAATCACAAAGAATGTCTATTAAAAATGAACACCTGTGGTAGCGACAAATATTCATCCTAATACGATCACGACAAACAGAAGAAGCGGTTGGAGAGGCTTAATTGAAGAATACCGAGCTTACTTACCCGTAACCGAAAGCACCCCCGTTGTCACCCTCAGAGAAGGTAATACTCCCCTCATCCCCGTACCTTATATCTCTAACTTAATTGGTCGTAATGTCAAAGTATTTGTTAAATATGACGGCTTAAACCCTACCGGTTCATTCAAAGATAGAGGCATGACCATGGCAATTACCAAAGCTAAGGAAGCTGGGGCAAAAGCTGTAATTTGTGCCAGTACAGGTAACACTTCTGCTGCTGCCGCCGCTTACGCTACTAGAGCCGGTTTAAGAGCATTTGTGATCATTCCTGATGGCTATGTAGCCCTAGGAAAACTTGCTCAAGCCTTAATCTACGGAGCAGAAGTATTAGCCATTGATGGTAATTTTGATAACGCCCTCACCATTGTAAGAGAAATTGCCGACAATTATCCCGTTACCCTCGTTAATTCTCTTAATCCTTATCGCTTAGAAGGTCAAAAAACAGCAGCTTTTGAAGTGGTGGATACCCTCGGTTATGCCCCCGATTGGATTTGTATTCCCGTAGGAAATGCAGGAAATATTACAGCTTATTGGATGGGCTTCTGTCAATATCACGGCGAAAATCGTTGCGATAGCTTACCGCGCATGATGGGTTTTCAGGCTTCTGGATCAGCGCCCCTCGTCGCAGGTCATCAAATTATGAAACCCGACACCGTTGCTACTGCCATTCGCATCGGTAATCCAGCGAATTGGGATAAAGCCTTATCCGTACGTCACGCATCCAATGGAGAATTTAACGCCGTTACAGATAGTGAAATTTTAGAGGCTTACAAAATTTTAGGTAGAGAAGAAGGTATTTTTTGCGAGCCCGCTAGTGCCGCTTCTGTAGCAGGGGTACTAAAATTAAAAGACCAAGTCCCCGATAACGGTACTGTGGTATGTGTACTAACGGGAAATGGCTTAAAAGACCCTGATAGTGCCATGGCTAACAGTGAAGCTGGTATTAAAGGAGGCATTAAAGCTGATTTACAAGAGGTAGCTAGGGTAATGGGCTTTGAGTCTTAGTCTTTCTTGACGTAAGATGATGGTGGGCGCTGCCCACCCTACCTAAATAACATTAAACAGCTAGAAATTCTTGGATTACCCTTTGACTTAGTTGGCTGGTTTTACCAGATGCCACAATACCGCCCTTTTGCATGGCATAATATCGATCCGCTTGACGGACAAAATGTAAATGTTGCTACACTAACAGTACAGAAATACCAGTTTCTGCAATAATTTTTTTAACGGCACTCTCAATCTCTAAAATAATCGAAGGTTGGATGCCTTTAATAATGGCCACAATCTCTCCGCTGGTTGTAGTTCGGGGGAATATGCTGGTAAATTTAGTAAATCTATTCCTTTGGGTATCTCTAATTCATCAGATTGATGCCAACCTGCCTGGTCTAAGACTAAAAGCATTCTTTTGTTCTCACTCAAATCAAATTCTTTTGCCACATCTGCTAGTACTAAGTTAAATATTTTTGTATTTACTTTTGGTAGCAGCCACCAGTACGTTTCCCCCGATTCTGGATGTACAAATCCATATACCCATAACTACTTATATTCTTGTTGCACTTTGGCTATGGGTTCCTCCATTTCTGATACCCATATTCTTCTCAGAATTGAATGTAACCCTATTCTATGTTCGTCCATACACCATAGTTCAATGTCTGCCGATGGATATTGAAATTGTTTGATTTCTAACTCTGTTTGAAGTTTTTTTTTCATTCTTCTTGTTCTGCCTCATCACTTTGCTTGTGACTTGGACGAGTTACTCTTAAACGATAAGTCATTGCTTTTAATATTTCCCAACCTCGTTGACGAGTGATTTTTTTCCAGTTAGTTGACATAACCAGTCTGCTACTTTTCTACCATTCCATAATCCCCCATCCAGTGACGGTTGAGATAATACTTGCCACAGGTTGGCTTGGTCTAAATCTGTGAGTAAAGGTTCTTTTCCTGGATTATTTTTTCTTTGATCCCCCAAGGCCTTTACCCCTTCTTCGTTATATCTTCTGACTAATTGATAAATCCAAGTAGTGCTATAGCCCGTTATTTCCGCGCTATGCTTCACTGTTTTACCTTGTGCTATCAGCCAGATAATATGATAATGGCTACGGGAAATAGCATTATTGGAACAGCGATAGTTTTTGTAGAGTTCTAGTGAGTCAAGATGATTGACTAGAGTTACTTTTTTTGCCGTTGGTTTTAGCTTGTAGTTGAACGTTCGATTTAGCATTTAGAACAGCACTCTTTAGACTAAAACTTAGTGTTAGCTTCTCAAAAAATAGTGGCTCTAATATCTCGTCTTTTTAGTAATGAGCGAAGAAATACTGTAGTTCAAGTTATCTTGAAATTGATCTTTGCCCTGTGCCGTTTGCCTCTTGCCCTTTTGACAAGGGTTGAATATATTTTATTTATATGCTAAGATATTATATCGTAGTAAGGCTGAGTAGCTCAGTAGGTTAGAGCAGGGGACTCATAAGCCCAAGGTCGGCAGTTCAAATCTGCCCTTAGCCATAATTCAAAAGGTCATCCAAGTTTATTATCAGCTTGTTGATCTTTGTATCTCCACAGATTCTCTACCCAATTTTTCCATTAAACTAGAACTAGCTTCATTTAAACCGATTAACTGAACCTCAGCGCCCCTCACCCTGAGATTAAGCACAATTTTATCAATAGCCCCTACCGCCCCTTAATCCCAGAGATGAGCATTGGTTAAATTGATGATAAACTTATGTACTTTAGGGGGAAAATCAAATTTTTCGCTAAATTCGCTCACAGAAGCAAAGAAAATATGACCAGATACACTTTGACACTCCCACCACTAAACCCTACGGGTTATAGTGGGGGATTCTTGGTTCACCGACTCGCCGTTAGACGACAGCCCATA
>JACYMF010000108.1 GCA_015272165.1 Cyanobacterium sp. T60_A2020_053 | reverse complement strand
GGTCATAGAAAACTATATCAGGGGTATGGAACGTGCCTCTTTAGACGCAGAGTCGCCAAGCTCTACTGAGTGCGGAAGCATGAGGCAACTTGGGGCGAAGAAGCGTCAGAAACGCATTTCTCAGCGTAGCGGAAATGCGTAGTTCATGAGAGTTAAGCTATTATTGTGAAAGATGTAGGTGTGAGAGAGTAACCATGACTAATCCCCAATCCCCTCAACCAGAGGATGACTTTAACCTGACGGAAAACGACAATAATAAAAGATTCTCGCAAACTAAGGTTATCATTGCCTTGGGGGTAGGGGCGCTATTTGCTGGGGGGTATCTAGGAGTTAAGCATATTGTTACGACAATTATTCCTAATCGTTTGGAAGTTGAATTGTCACGGGCGCTGGATAGAGATGTTAATATTGGCATGGTGAGTAGTTTTGGTTTTTCTCATGTGGTTATTGATAACATCGAGATGCCTTCCACTGCTAGGGATAATAGCTTTGTGGAAGTCAAAGCAATTCGCGCTGATTTTAACTTGCTTTCCATCTTATTAAATAGTCAATTACCCATTAATATTACTGTGGATGAGGTAATTGGTTTAGGAGAATTAGACACTCTCATTAATACCGTTGAAGGAGAGGAAGAAACGGGATTACCTGAAACCATCGAATTACCAGAGTTACCCATCACCCTCGACATTAACCTGCGCGTTAATCAAGCCAATGTCGCTATTACCCCCAGCAGTGATGTGATGGCAGTAGATTTGAGTAGTAAAATTAATGTTAATTTTCTTTACGATAACTTGACAAATCCCTTAGAATATGATGTAAAAACAAAGATTGAAGATGGCAATGTCGAGTTAAAAGGAAAAGCAGAGTTAATTAATCTGGCTTTCGACAGTCGTGTGGAAGTGACAGAATTAAATTTGGCTTCATTATCTCGTTTTTTGCCTTCCCTCCCTGTAATTTTCAAAGATGGTAGATTAAACACTAATTTTGAGGTTAATATTCCTTCTCTTACGGCTTGGGAAGAAGGAGATTTACAAGGAAGTTTAGCGATTACTCAAGTTAAAGGAGAGACTCTTTTTACAAAAAGTGATGGCAATATCAATGAGACTTCTGGAAGTAATAATGTCAATGATAGTAGTAATGAGACTGAGACAGAAGATAATCAAGGGGAAATAGTCAAACAAGATTTTCAGGGGGAGTTATTTGCCATTTTTAATGGTAAAACCATTAATATTCAATCGGCGAGGGGTAATTTAGGAAATATTGCGGGAAGTTTAGGGGGAAGTATTGATGTTAATGATGGTTATAATTTGCGCGGGGAGTTAACAACAATTAATGTTAATGAAATTTTGACGACATTGGCGGTAGATTTGCCTTTGGGTGTGAATGGCATTGTTAACGGTAATCTTAAAGTGACAGGAAACATTGATAATCCTTTACTTACTTCAGAGTTAAAAGTTGATGGCGCTTTTGTGAATGATGTGGAAGTAGGAGATATTTCGGTTGCTGTAGATGGCGATTTAACAGAAATTCGTTTAAGTCGTTTAGAGGTGATACCTGTTACTGGAGGAGAAATTATTGCCTCGGGGTTGGTGAAAACTAATTTACGAGATAATGTGTTGAGAGGTGAGGGGATTGATATTAGTCAGTTACCTCTTGAGGTAGAATTTACGGCGGATGTGTTTCCCCAAGAAATTACCAGCGCCCTCCGCCTTTTACCTGATAATCTCAAGATAGGTAGATTAACCAGTAGTGGCAAAATTACGGGAAGTCTTAGTAATCCAGAGGGATTAATTACTTTTAATTTACCAGCCATTGATACTAATACTACTCAACAAGTTTCCGGGAAGGGTAGTTTACTATTAACTAATCAAGAATTTCGTTTTACTGATACTCAGTTAGTGGTGGGGGAAGGTAGTATCGATATTATTGGTAATGGTAACTTAGATACTGGGGTGTGGGGCGCTGGGTTAGTGGTGAATAACCTTAACTTGACTCCTTTTCTGGTGGGATACTATGAAGGGAATGATATTAGCGCCCTCCAAGGTACAATTAATTTATCGGGTAATTTATCATCATTTAATCTCGACACTATTAATGGTGATAGTAATTTAACCTTGAATGTTGGCGGGGGGAATACTAATGTTGACGTTAGTCTGGCAAAAGGAGAAATACGGGGAAGGGCGCTGGTAGAAAATGTTAACCTGAATCAAATACTAGCCACTATTCCCGTCAGTAGTGAAATTATTACTAGCGAAGTTAACATAACAGCTAACGTCAATCAATTAATCAATGGCAACCTTGACAGTTTACAAGGAAACCTTAACAGTGAATTAAATGTTAATGAAGGATTTGTTAACCTGCAAGGAGATTTCAGCGCCACTAATCTTAATCTCTTAGGCAATGCCATTGGTGTCAATATTGATAACCCTAATTTATCTACTCCCATTTTCATTGAAAATAGTCAAATTTCCCTAGCTGTTAATCCTCAACAATTAATTAATCAAACATATCTCAACACATCACCAAAAAATCAAAACTCAGTAACTATCCCATCTTCATCAAAAAATAATCAACAGGAAACAAATGAGATAGTAACCGTTGATAACCAACAAAATGACTTGAATGATAATGGCATAAGTAATAACTTAGAAAATTTGCTTACAGCCTTACCTAGTTTAAAAATTAACGCCGATAGTCGTATTCGAGTAGCAGGGGGAATAATTAATAATAGAGTTGATATTGATAATCAACAGACAAATATCACAGGAGATATTCAAACCGTTAACCTTAATCAAATTAATCCCAATATACAAGCCAGTATCAGAGAAGGTAATCTTAACTTTTCTGCCAATACCCAAGAAATAGTTAGCATCTTACAACCTAACCTAAACCTTGACAGTCTTCAACAAATTACCAGCCTAACTGGTGACAGTAATTTAATAATTATTACCCCTCAAGGAAAAATAGCCAGTAATACTCTTATTAATAACAACCTAGTTACCATTAATGCTAACACTAATAACATCAGCGCCCGTCAACTTCTATCAACCTTTCCCCTCGATGCCAACAACATCAACACTCAAATTAATCTCCAAGCTAACTTACCAGAAATTATTAACGCTTCCGTTAACTATCTCAATCAACAAACCGTTAATACTATCGATAGTTTAACCATCACAGGAAAAAGTAACTTTAACTTAGCCGAAGGTAAAGTAAACCTAACCGCTAACCTCAACAACAATCAATGGCAAGTTAATGTTAATAGTCAAGGTATTAACTTAGATAACATTAGCCAACAACTATCCGTCAACTTAGCCAATAACAAACCCCTGACTACCTCACCTCTAAATAGTCAAATTAGTTTACAAGGAAACCTTAACGGTATTAATGTAAATAACCCCAATGTGAGAGTCGCCATTACTGCCATGAATTTAGACTTAGGGGAAAATCAACTGCAAGGCAAAGGAAAATTTGACTTAATTAACCTACTTACCACTCCCGATATAGCTAACTTAGCATTAAATATTGATAGTCGCATTGATTTAGCTACCCTACCCCTAAATCAATTATTAGCCAAAATTCCCCAAGAAGAAGGTGTTAAATTATTACCAGAAGAAATTAACCTCAAAGGCATCACCACTTTTAACGGTAAATTAACAGCAAATAATCTTCTTACCAATCCCCTCGGTGACAATAACTTTTTATTAAATGGAGATGTTATCGCCTCTAACTTAATTCTCAATGACATCCCCTTTGAATCGCAACTGACAGGAAAACTTAATCTTAATCCTAACGATAACCTTACCCTTGACTTGAAAGGAGAAAAAGATGTTATTTATGCCTCCATGATTCCCAATGACATTACCTCAGTAGAAAATCCTAATTATTTTCCCTATATTCCCCAGCGAATTGCCATTCAACAACAAGGGGAGGCAGATATATATGTTATCGGAGAAAAAGAAGGTGAAGAATTTACTGTCATGGTGGATAAATTTGACTTAGCTAGTTTAAATATTGCCCCAGCCACTAATTATGGTATCTTTGGCAATTTAAGGGGAAAAGTTACTCAGAATACTACCCTTAACCTCAAAGATTTTTCCACTAGGGGTGACATTAAACTGACAGATGTAGGTATCGGTTACATTAGCGCCTCAGAAATCAGCGCCCGTTTCCGTGTTGAAAATGATATGGTGGAGTTAACAGACGCTTCTTTAAAATTTGCTGATACCAGTTATGATTTAAACGCTAGATATAACCTTAATACTCAAGCTATAGAAGGGAAATTAAATCTTGATGGCAATATTCAAGATATTTTTAACACCTTGAAAATTAATGATGTGGAAACCTTGACGGCAATTTTACAACAAATTCAAACTCAAGACTTTTTCTCCTCCGTAGAAGGTATTCCCTCTCAATCTGTCAGCGATGATAATGATACTGTGGCAAAACGGGTTAATCTTCTTAATCGCATTGATGAAGAAATTAAAGCCATTGCGAAACAAATTGAAGAGGGAGGCATTCCCAATAATCTTGAATTTGACGGGAAGTATCAAGGGGAAGTTATTCTGGCTGGTAATGTTACCAATCCTTATGTCGCTTTTGACTTACAGGGAGATAACTGGCAATGGCAACCTCAACAACCTTTTCCTAATGTTTTGTCTCAAGTGGGTTTAGTTATTCAACAAAATCCTCCCATTAATATCCCTAATTTAACTTTAAAAGCTAATTATCGTAATGGCATTGTCGCTATTAAACCTTTCCAACTGAATATTAATGATAGTGAAATTTATTTTGCGGGAAATTTATCCTTAGAGAGTCAAGAAGGAGAATTTCGCTTCAGTAATCTTTCTTTAGATACCTTCAGTGAATTTTTGCCTAATAGTGATTTTGGCGGTATTCTTGATGTGGAAGGAGAGTTAAAAGGTAACTTTACTAATCCCGTGATGATTGGTAATATTACTCTAACCGAAAGTAGTTATCAAGGCGCTATCCTTGCGGAGGTAATTAAGGGAGATTTCGTCTATGAAAATTATATCTTCAATTTTAATTCTACAGCGCCCGACACCATTCAAACTACAGCTACCCTTCCTTATCATCCTCTCTTTGCTACCCCTTTCCCCGCCAAAATTAATCTTAATTTAGCGAAAGAAGCCTTTAATTTATTAGGGGTATTAACTCAAGGAAAAATAGCGGTGACAGAAGGCAACCCCAGTGTTAATCTCAATGCCGAAATTGCTTCTCTGAATCGTTTTATCGAAAAACCAGACTTAAATCAAGTCAAATTAGACGGTAAAGTAAACTTAGAAGATGTCACCCTCAATAGTAGCGCCCTTGCCGAAGATATGAAACTTAACGGGGAATTAAATATCGGGGGAGGGGCGCTGTCCACCGAAGCATTACAAGCTAAGATAAATAATACCGATATTAGTGTCAATGGCAAATTACCTCTCACCACTGCCGACATTAACAACGAAAATCCTTTAACTGTCAATATCCCTAATCAAAACTTAACTCTCGATAAACTTTATGGAGGAGGAGTAAATGCCAATATCATTATTAATGGTAGTCTGCTAAATCCTCTTATCGGTGGTTTCTTACAACTAGAAAGGGGTAAAGTTAGTATTCCCTCGACGCAAAATCAAAGTCAACCTACCTCTACGGAAATCGCCAGTCAATGGCTAGGTAATGAAGCAAATAATAACAACTCCAATAGCATTTTACAACCTCGCCTTGATAATTTTGCTCTCCGTTTGCGAGATTTAGACCTTGAGCAATTTGGGCTTTATCGCTTCTTATTCAACGGTGATTTGACGGCTAACGGTGCCGTACTTGAACCGAAAAACATTGATGTTAACGGCGAAATAAACCTGCGTAGAGGGCGAATTTACTTGGGGGGTGCAACTCCTGTGCCAATGTTAGGTATTGGCTTAAATGAGCAAACAACTTTCTTTTTATCAAGAAGTCATGACAATAAAATTGTATTTCGGGAGGGGCAAGGCATACTAAATCCAGAGATGGATATAGTCATGGAAGGGGATGTGGTGGATTATTCCCGTCAGTTAATTAATAGTCAGCAAAATGAAATTGCTGATCCTTTAGTCCGAGGTGGCAGAGGTGAAACTGTTAGAGTGGAGTTAGCTTTTAATGGTAATTTACAGTCAGTAATTCCTTTATTACAACCAGATAATTTAGCTTCTTGTGGCGTGCGCAATAATGAATCTATTCCTGATGTAGGATGGAGTCAGGATAATCTCAATAGTATTGCTAATTGTACCAATCGTTTTGCGTTAAGTGCGGAGGGCGCTGATTTAGATATTCTCAATTCTCCCCTTGTCAATATTAGTAGTATTCCTCAACGTAGCCAGGGTGAAATTGTTAATTTGATTGTGGGTGGGCAATTTTTGGGTTTACTCAATCAGTTAGAAAATTCTGATAATACTAATTTACTAGAAAGTGGCTTGTTACAATTTCTCGTTGTACCCTTACTTAATAATACTACTTTTACAGTTAATGAAACTGTCAGCACCTGGGGGCAACCTTTGGGCATGAAAGATTTAAGGGTATTCCCTCTCGTGGAGGGAGTTTATCCTCTCCAAGGGCAATCTAATGTTTCTGTTTCTTATGATTATATTTACAATGAGTTTAAGGTGCGTTATCAACGGCGTTTTTAAATTATGAAGAAGGTGACAGGTTGCAGGTTGTAGGTTTCAGGTGTAATGCTTATAAATTAAAGAATTAAGCCAAATAGTTATTTTTCATAAATTGCTCATTTGTATCAATAATTTTTGATGGGGATGGAAAAATACAGTATTTTTAGAGAAAAAAGGCTATTTTTTGCACTTATTTCACCTAATACCTAACACCTGATACCTATTAGAACTTAACATATAAATGAGTGCGTAACGTCAATTATGAATTTAAAAGTTTGGCAGTGGCTAATTCTCTCTTTTCCTATTATCTCGGTTGTGTCTTTTTTCCTCATCGCTGGGGGGATTCAAATACATCAATGGGGAATTAATTGGCTATGGGGAGTCTTTATCATAACTCTAGTGGGGTGGCGCTGGTTACTCGTGCGCTGGACAAAACCGCTATTTCCTGATATTCAAGAAGTTATTACTGCGGTGGAAAATGACTTACAGTCTTCCTCTGTCGCTAAAGAGGATAACCAAGAAATTTTACGACAATTAGAAAACATCCTCGAAAATGTTATCGTCAAAACTAGGGAAGATGCGCCTTTCTGGGAAGATTTACAACTCTTTGCTAGTCGTTGTCAGGAGTTGGTGCGAGAAATTGCTATGATTTATTATCCTGATGAAAAATACCCTCTTTTAACTATTCGCATCCCCCAAGCCTACGGTTTAATTCGTGGTACGGTGGATGATATGGATAAGTGGATGAAACAGTTATCCCCGGCGCTAAATCAAGTTACTATTGCCCAAGGTTACGAAGGTTATCAATTATATCGCCGTTTTGAGCCTTCTGCCCGAAAGTTATGGCAGGTATGGAGTTGGGCGCAATGGGCGATTAATCCGACTGTGGCGATGGCAAAATTAGCTAGTGAAAATACTAATAAACAGGCAAATCAAGAGTTATTGATTAATTTATCCCAAGTAATACGAGAGGTTGCTCTGCGTAATCTTGCCCGTCAAGCAGTTTTACTCTATGGTAAGAAAGATTTATCGTTAAATATACCTGAGAGCAAGTCAAATATTTTACCTGCGACAAAAACTCAAACTTTGCGAGAGATATTAACCGCAAGTCAATCTCCCGAAGAAATCGAACAAAAACCTGTTAATATCCTTATGGTAGGGCGCACGGGCGCTGGAAAAAGCAGTTTAATCAATACGTTATTTAATAGTCAAACTGCGGAAGTTGACGTTTTGCCTTCTACCACTGAAATTAAATCCTATCAGTGGCAAAAATCCACAGGAGAAAAACTAATTTTATGGGATACGCCGGGTTATGAGCAAATTAATCAAGCTGATTACTTGACAAATGTTCTAAATTATGCTAATGAATCAGATATAATTGTGATGCTAAATCCTGCTTTAGACCCAGCATTGGAGATGGATCGGCAATTTTTGTTAAAATTAAGGGAAAATGACATAGAAGTCCCTTTATTTTTAGTGGTAACACAAGTGGATCGTTTACGTCCACTACGGGAATGGCAACCGCCTTACGATTGGCAAAATGGGCAAAAACCGAAGGAAATTTCTATTAGAGGGGCGCTATCATATCGTCAGGAAACTTTGGGGGAATATTGTCGGCAAGTTTTACCTATAGTTACGGCTGACTATAGTAATAATCCTCGTGGTGCTTGGTATGATGATATTTTGGCAATGGCTTTATTAGAAGCGGTTACTCCTGCTAAACAAATGCGTCTCGCCCGATTTTTCCGCAATGTGGAGGCGAAAACGGCGGCGGCAGCGAAAATGATTGATAAGTATAGTTTTCAAATGGCTACTACTCAAGGATTAACTAATTTATTGAAAAGTCCTGTATTACAATTTATTTCTACTTTAACTACAGGTTCACCTCGTTTGGCTTATTTGTTGGCGGAAAAAATCCCTGTGGAGCAGTTACCGGTTGTCATTGGTAAGTTACAATTAGCCTACGATTTATTTTCTCTTTTTGATGATGATGACATCAAGTTTGATCTATTATCTTTATGGACTTTATTTGTCGATAGTCGCACTGATCCAGAAAAAGAGGCATGGGCGCTGGGTCATGCTTTAATGGAGTATTGGTGTCAGAATCTTAGTTTTTCCCAGTTACAAAGTCGCTATGATTTTTATTTGGAGGGCGCTAAACTTATTTAGGGGTTGCTGAAAAAGTATTTTGGTGAGGGGAATGTAGAATTTAGAATTTAGAATTTAGAATTAATAATTTTTGATTGGGAAGAAGGAAATACAGTATTTTAGGAAAAAAAAGTCAATTTATGACATTTTTTATTATGTAGAATAGACTTTGAACCTTTATTTAACAAGGGTTTTAATTTATTCAGCAAACCCTATTTATTATTTTGTATTTTTAACGCTATTTTTGTATAAAAAGTATTATTTTTGCTTTTTTTTACTCCTGTAGTATGCCCTAATCCTTAATAATTTTACTTTTTGATTTATTTAGCAGATTCTATTTGAGTTTCTTCTGTTTTAGCGGTAATTACTTCCACTGGGCGCAAAATTTTTTCTTGATATTTAAACCCCTGACGAATAATTTTGGTAATGCTTTTATCTGGCACATCATTTCTGATTTCTCTATCGATTACTTGACATATATTGTAGTCGGGAAATTCTCCATTAAAGTCTATTTTTTTCACTTCTCTACGCCCTAAAATTGTCAGTAGTTTTTCTTGAATACTACCTACAAATTTTGGTAATCTTTTTAAGGCTTTAACATTCATTTCTCCTTCTTTGCTGTTGTTATCTAAGTAGTTAATTAAAAATTCTAAACTATCATAAATATCTAACATTTCTTGATATAAATTTTCTTCTTTTGTTTCATTTTCTTGATTATTTATAACTAATTGTTGATTTAATTTTCCTCTTTCAAATAAGAGATTTTTAAGCTCTGATAAAATTTTCTCTTGATTTTCTTGGGAAATTATTAGATTTTCTGGTAATGGTGAAGGGCTTTCTGGTAATGGTGAGGGGCTTTCTGGTAATGGTGAGGGGCGCTGGTTTTTATTCATAATATTAGTTTATTTGTATTTATTAAAAAAAGTTAATAGTGGGCATTGCCCACTGACAGATTAAGATAATAATAATAATTGTTCAGCCAATTTTTGCTCTATCTTATTCATATTCTTATCATCGATTTTTATATTAAAATCTTCAGATAATTTGATGATTGGGATTGGCTGATTTAATATAGATAAATTAGACTTTTTAAACCTTTGAATTATCGGCAAATTTGGCTTTAAAAAATCAGCCATCAACCTTTGCTGAGGATTCATTAATTGTTTTCTAGCTTCAGCAATTTGTTTGACACTATACTTTTTCTGTTGCATTGCTTTTTTAAAAGCAATGGTAATTTCAGCAGAAGAAGCGCCCTCCGCTACACCTAAAATATCATAAGGATTAACATAGATATTGTTATTACTAATGGTCATAATTTTACCTCCTAATTAATATAAATCTAACGCTCGATATAATGGGATAAACTCTGCTTCATTAGGGCAAATTTGGTGCGCCCAGTTTGCAATATCACGCAATACCACTTTATCTTCATAACTTAAAGAATTTGGCTTTTGAATGGCATTAAGGACAATTTCGATAAAGAATTTAGCTATTCTATATTTTACTTCATGGTGAGAAGAATATTTGGCTTTTTGTACTGCTCCTTCATAGTCATTTCTCTTTAATAAGTCTTGAATTGTCGTCAATTCTTGTTGTATTTTTACTTTACCATATACATCATTAACTAAAACATTATTAGGAGCTAGTTTTTTAAGTTTATTTAATTCACTAATAGCGTCAGATAAAGTAATATCATCATTAACCAATCTATTATAAATATTTATCGCTTTTTGTTCAGCAAAATAACTAGCTGAAACAGAAGAATCTAACAAGTTATACCATGATTCGGCAAATTTCAACTCATCCTCAAGTTTATCAATTTTTTGTCGTTGTTTTTTACATAATTTTTCAATATTTTCTTGCCATTCCCGATTACTTTTAATCAAACTTTTAACTTGTTGTAATAATGCCATCGCCTTCTGCCATGAATCATTTTGTAAGTGATAACAACCTTCATAATAAGTCAGTAAATTATTAGCATATTTTTCCACTGATAATTCAGGATTTCTCGCTGGTTTAATTTGAATACCTCTTTCTGTATCGCCAGTGAGACAGGCGCTGACGGCTAATCCCCAATCGGTATATAAACTGTGTAATATATTGTCTTTTAATGGTATTTTTTTCAAGTGATTACTTTCCTGTTGATACAAACTAGGAGTAATTAAAATATCTCCTAATTTTATTTTTTGATATGATTTTTTATTCATTAACTCTAAAGCTAATTTATCACGGCGAAAAATATCCCTAAGCTGAAAATATCTTGGTAAATTATCATTTTTATAGCTGTCAATTGTGCTAGAAGCTATTTGCATCAAATTTTCTTCTACCTCTTGATAATTAATTTGTGTAGAATCAAGCCAAGATAAATTTTTTAGTTGAGGATTATCATTAAGATTGAAAATATTTGTCATCCAAAAACTAAGCCAAGTTTCGAGATATTTTTCATCCTTTTGACAGTGAGAATAAAGAGCAATAGTTAAGTTATGTAAACTGGTAATATCTGAATTTTTACGCCAATTTTCTTGTAATATTTTAACTCTTTTTAAAGAATCTTCTTCTTGCCATATTTGGGTGTCAAGTAAAGGCTTAATATGGTTGTTTAAGTTATTTTCAATAATAGCATTATGACCATAATTTGCCCAAAATTCTACAGATTGGTGCTGTGCTTCTTCATACTTTCCGGCACTAACTAATTTTTCAATATTAGCAATCAATTCAAATCTACTTCGATTTAATAAAATTGACAGGGATTCTAAATCTTGTTTCAAAATAGGATTACTAATTTTTTGCCATGCTTGGGCAGTTTTTTGCCATTGATTTTGTTGTAGATAAATAAATCCTCGTAAATAGTCAACGTTTTCTCCCTTTAAAGATTGTAAATAAGATAAAGCCGAAGAATAATTATTTTGTTTAACTTCCACTACTGCTAAACGATAATTAATATCAGGAAAAGTTTGCCAGTGATGCAATGTTGCTAAATAAGATTTTTTAGCATTTTCAAAATCATTATTTTTTTCAGCAATCAAGCCTTTTTGATAACAATTTTCAGCTTGAATAATTTTATTTAATTTAGCTTGTAAATCTTCCCCATCTTTACGAATAAATTTACTTAAAGCTGAGTTTAATTTTCTTAAAGCTAAGTTAAAATTACCGATAGAAATTATCTCTTTAACATCTTTTAGGGTATCTTCATATTCTCGCTGTAAGATTAGCTGGGTTTCAAAGTCAATAATTTTCTTTTTAACTTCGGTAACATTGAATAATTTTTTAGCTTTATATAAATATTCTAAACCACTTTCAAAATGACCTCTTTTTTCCTCTTGATTAGCTTTTTGCCATAATTCATGAAAACTTTTTCTTTGAGCTAATTTTTGTTTAATTATCTCAACACTAGCAAAAATTTGATTATCGTATAATAATTTATCTGCTTTTTGCAAATAATCAAGGGCTTTTTCTAAGTTTTGAGATTGAAAAGGGTCATTTTTATCTTGTTTAAATAAATCAATCCCTTGCTTAAGATAATGGTGTGCTTTTCTTAAGTTAGTTGTCCATTTTAGATGCTCTGAATTAATTTCTGTTAATAAATTTCCTCCTGATAAATCACGCACTATTTGTTCATAACCTGATGGGTTATCTTGCCATAAGGTTTTTATTTCTTCAACTAATTTAATTGCTTCTGGTAGCTTTTTGACTTTGGCTAATTCTTGTGCTTTTGCTAGTTTTTGTTTACTTTCGCTATTCTTTTTCAGAATGTTGCTTGTTTGACCGATAAAATCAAATAATCCCATGATAAAATCTCCTAAATTATAATTCAATGTTTTGACATAATTCCACTAAGTTAGGAATTAAAATAACTTGCCCAATTTGCAAATTTTGAGGGGAAGTTATACTTGGATTGGCTTCAGTGATTAAACGCCATGCTTCTCCATCTCCATAAAATCTCAAGGCTAAAAGATATAGAGAATCTCCTGATTTAATGCGATAATTAAAACCTCCGCACCAGCGTAATTCTTGTTTACTTTCTTCAACTTTTTGGATAATAACTTCAGGATTTGAGTTGTCTATATCCAGCGCCCTCCGCCCCATTCGATAGTAATAATCTGAAATAAAATACATTGTTAAACCACCAAACATTAAAATTAAAGTTATGACAATTAATAACTTAGGTGTTGACAAAAAAGACTTTTTATTGTCTGCACTTACGGGAGGAAGAAAAGATAAATTTTCTAATATTCTGATGGTGGTTAAATCTGTTTGACAGTGAGGACAAATATTAGTTGTTACCTCTGGATAATCACACACTGGACAAATAATTTTTTCTAAGGTTTTTTCCATGATTTAATAGTTTGATTATGGTAAAAAGTTGACCTTCTTCTTAGAAGAATATTAACTGTGAGAAAATGATTTAGAGTTCAATTTATTGAACGAAATTCTGTTAGCCGTGTAATTCATTACACGGCGAGTAATGCTTACTAATCGTTATCTTAATTACCTAAATTGCTAACACTTAAAAACGATTAACTTCTTAAACCAGTAGCAATTTTACCTGTTGGTAACTCCTGATCAAAATAAGGTCTAATTTCCTCCATTAATTCTGGTAAAATACGATCAGCAGTGCTTCCATCCCCTCTTTCAATAGCCTCTAAAAGATTAGCAAACTTATTATTTAAAACGGTGGCGTGCGCTGGAGCGAGACGATTTGCCCTTGCTACTCCTGCTCTAATTAAGAGTAAAACTCGCACTAATTGGGGTAAATTTTCAAATTCCCTGTTACCATCTTCCGCTAATTTTTGCATAGCTGAAATGTTATTTGTTTCCAGCGCCCTCCCCATTTCTCCAGATAATAAAGTAAGACGATTAACTTGATCTTCGTGCATAAAATCACTACCAAATCTAAGCGCAAATTCAAAATCTCGTAAATGACTTTCAATAATATCTCGATCATCATTAGCAAAATACTGTAACTCTTTTAATTTTTCTTGCGCTACGATTAAACGATCTTGTTGCACTTGCCCATTTAAGTTAATTTGATTAGAAGCGCGGATAATTTCCCCAGCCAAATGATTTGCCCTTTGCGCCCCAACTTCCGTCAAATTACCAGCTTCATTAAGTTGAGCGATCATTTGTTCTACTTCGTTATTAATTTCCTCATCTTGCTTACCACGAGAGAAACTACCACTAACACGCACCGCCGGATCATTTTTTAGACAAGCCGTCATAGTTAAAGCCGAATTAGCCTCATCCAACTCCACCGTAACATCAACCTCAGTGCCTTGAGGATAGGGCTTATCCAACGCTAACCACATATTGCCGATAGTTTCGTCATTTTTCTTTAAATCGATGCCTTCCCTCACTTCATCAGGACTAAAAAACTCAAAATGGATTAATTCTTGACCCTCAGCAATGGTTTTAAAAGTATGATGTTTAGTAATCGGTAAAGTGTCACCCTGTTTAATGAGAGGAAAACGAGGATTATTAGTCAACTTGATGCAATAATCACGGGAAACAGTGCCTTCAATCTGCGTTAAACCAGCTGCCACAATTCCAGCGCCCTCCGCCACAGCATACATAGGGCGAGGATGTAACTTCACCTTATCAGCACCAAAAGCCTTTTTAACCTCCGATTGCACGAGGGGAATTTGACTAGAACCACCAACCAAGAGGATAATATCGATAAACTCTTCAGGATAATCCGACAACTGCATCGCTTCCCGACAAATAGTAATACTGCGCTCAATTAACGGCAAAATCATCGCCTCAAACTCCTGACGAGTAATAGTCACATTGACAGGAATCGCCATGCCAAACTCATCAAGGAGAGGAGTAGAAGGGTTAATCTTCGCCGTATCATGACTACTAAGGTCAATTTTTGCCCTCTCCGTAGCGATTTTCAAATCAGCCTTAAAACGCACCTGTTGATAATAAGGCATTTGCTCAATTAGATCATCAATACTATCTAATCCTTCCTCCGCACAAATTTTTTGTTTAATCAATTCTCCCAACTGATTATCAATATCATCACCTCCCAACCATAAATCTCCAGCTTTACCCGATTCGATAAAATCTTTTCCCGACGCAGTGATAATGGATGAGTCAAATGTACCACCACCAAAATCATAAACAAGGATAGTTTTAACGTCATCGCTTTCGGGGTTAAAACCGTAGGATATAGCGGCTGCAGTAGGTTCAGGTAATAATCGAGGTTTTCCTAAACCTGCCTTCTGAGAAGCCACTTCCGTAGCATAGCGTTGTTGATCGTTAAAATAAGCTGGTACAGTAATAACAGCTTTAGTAATTTTCCCAGAAATACCTCGTTTTTCCTGATAATTTTGGGCTTTTTGCACCATATGACGCAGGATGAGGGCGCTAATATCTTCTGGTTGATACTCCTTACCATCTAACCATACCGAAAGACTATTTTTTGTACCCTCACTAAACTGAGTAATTTTATAGCCAAAATGTTTAAGCTGTTGTTGCACCACATCATCGCCAAAACCACGCCCCATCAAGCGTTTAATGGAAATAATTACATTTTCAGGGTCATTTTTGAGGGCATTGTAAGCAGTTTCCCCCACAATAAAATCATTATTACCATAAGTCACAACGGAGCGCACCAGCGCCCCTTCCCCATCACTAACCACCTCCGCATCACGAGAAAACTTGAAACCTGCTACGGAATTGGTTGTGCCTAAATCGATACCAACGCTAAAAGCCATAAATAAATCTATCCTTTTTGAAGTCTTACTTACTTATCAGGAAAAGATTTTCAATTTATGCAAAATAACGGAAAATTTTTATAAAATGATCTATCCGTGAATTTTATTTCCCTCAAATCCATAATAATCTTAAAATTCGATACATGGTAGGCAGCGCCCTCCACCCCTGTACAAAAACCCTGCTTCTCAAGGGGAGATTTAGAGGGGTTTTACTCCCCTTTCCTGTGGCGGAGGGCGCTGGGGGTTATTTCTTACCTTTACCAAATAAACCAAAAGCACCAAAACCAATTAACGCAAACAATAAAGATGGCTCAGGAGTCGTAGTCGGCGTAAAACGCTCCCACTCACCAATCAAAGTTGCCGTATCAATATCACTAACAGTATCAGCGGGGAAATATAGCAATCCACTAGAGTTCCCATTTACCATCTCTAAATAATTAGTGCTATTAAGATTCCAAGTACCTTCACCAGTAAAGGCTTGACTTCCTGAGGTGAAAGATGCTGGAGAATCATCAGTAAAACTAAAGATGTTTAACCCTAAATCAGTTCCACTGTTTGCTCGGAAAAGGTTAGGCGAATTATCACTGGTATTATTAGCACTGGTTAAATCCCCTGATACAAGAGTCGCAGTAAGTGCAGTACCAGCGCCCGTATAGAAACCAGCTAAATAGACCCCAGTACTATCACTCCCAGACACATCAGCAGAAGAAGCGCCCGTCGTCGAGCGGATAGTAATTTGATTGGTAACGGATAAATCAACCGTTAAAAGGGTTGCGCCCTCCGCACTACCCATAAAACCTAAAACAGAAACCGAAGCCAAAGCCGTTGCCACTAACCCCAAACCCTTATATTTGTAGGGGGGGGGTAGAAATATTTAATTTATTTGTACTAAATTTCATGACTTTAATCAAGATTAAACTACCCCTAAATTATATGCTTAATGTCATCAAAAAAAATCATTTTTGTTGTAGCCTATTTTTGAGGAAACCAATCCTCATCCAATAATTGATCTAAAGTGTAAGGACATTGTGGCGGAAAAGTATCTAACCTCGATTTTTTTTGCACATACTTAACAGCTTTGCTATAAATAGCAGAAAGATTATCACCTAAATAATTATAAAAATTAGTTGTCATGCGCTCATTAATTTGAGTTCGGAAACTGACTATTTCAGCTTCCCAATGATTACGATTATTTTCATATTGTAACTGCCAATATTCCAATAACAATAAATGTCTAATTATTTGTTCTAACAGACTTTTTACTGCTAGTTTTTTTTCGCTACCCAAATCTTGTAACTCCTCAATTAAATTATCTAAATCTAACTCAGCTAATCTATTTTCTTTTAATAATTTTACCGTTTCTTGTATCCACAAATAATCATCAACTTCATATAATTCCTTTAAACTTATTTTTTCTCCAACCGTCATGATTAATTCTCCATTTGACTCATTAACTTACATTATAAACACCGAAGCCCATCTAATCCTAAGTAGGTTGGGTTAAAGGAAGTGCATCCCAACAACCGCCAAATAATTGATATTAATTTTGTTGGGTTTCCTGCCTCAACCCAACCTACTGACTAATTCACTTGAGCCTGTGCTAAATTAATCAATAATCTTAGTGCTTGATTGACAGCTTCATCCGTAGTGAAAATCTTGGCGACATCAGGATCAAGTAAAACATTTTTTTTAAAAGATTTCGATTGACGAATTAAAGTAGCTGATTGCCAAAAATTCTCATCAGTTTCAGGATTATCAGATAAATCAATATCCTCATCTTTAATGCTTTTTATTCTTGCTAACTCAGTCTCAGTAATAATATATTGGTATTTATTCATAATAATATTTTTCCCAAATTCGACGCTCATTTTTCGTAGCTTTTCTAGCTGAAATTAACCTAATTTTTTCACTTTCAATAACGGTATATGCGACCATCAAAACAACACCTTCGACCTCACCTAATGCTTGGTATCTATCCTCCCCATAATCAAAACGATTATCAAACTGACAAAGATAGTCCTGTTTAAATAATAGCGTAGCAAATTCAAAGGTCACGCTGTGTTTAGCATAATTTCGATCTCTTTTCTCCTCATTCCATTCAAACTCCATTGATTCTATTCTGATACGTTTATGCAGAATAAAACGGCATATACCGTAATAAACTGCAATAGCATTTGAGTAAAATACTCAAAAGGAGGTATCCCTCAAAGCCTTAAAAAATATTTTTAAGACACTTATGTTATCTGATTTAACAGACTGCTTCACCCACGGAAGCGTTAATAGTATTACTATCCTATTTTTGTAAGGTACTTCCCCAAAAGGGGCAACCAAAATCTCCCTTTATCGTACATCAAATATTACTTTTCTGAAACCGAAATCGAATACTTTCACAAACTTTTTATTTATTTGTCATTTTATATCCGTTTATATAGAAAATCTAAGATTTAGTAAATCTCCTTATCCCTCCATCTAATAAGTAAAATAATGATAACAAAAGCCTTAAAAACCGTAACAATTCTTTATAATGGAAGGGATTGAGTAAAAGGTTATCAACAAAGTAAAGCCCTGTATCAGTAGTTACTAAAAAATGATAACCATTGTGAAGTAAGATAACGAATCTAAAGTATGCAAGGTCAACATATAATGAAAGACTACCATAATAACAATTTAACACCATATCAAGGGCAACCTTGGCTAGTAGAAGAAAGGGACGCTTGTGGAGTAGGCTTTCTCGCCTACCAAGAAAATAAACAATCGCACAAACTAATTAAAGATGCCCTTAAAGGTCTAGCCTGTATGGAACATCGGGGAGGATGTGGTGCGGATAGAGAAACAGGAGACGGTTCAGGTATCTTAACGGGAATCCCTGCGGAAATATTTAAGTCTTGGTTTAGTGAAAATAGCCTAGAAATGCCTCCAGCAGAAGAATGGGGCGTAGGAATGGTGTTTTTACCCCAAAATGATCAAGAAGCGGATGAAGGGCGCAAATACGTCGAGGAAATGGTAGAGGTTGAAGGTTTAAAAACCCTCGGTTGGCGTATTGTGCCTGTTAATCCTGATGTATTAGGCGCTCAAGCGCGCGACAACCAACCACGCATCGAGCAGATTATCGTTACTTCTGGGGAAAAACACTACAAAGGAGATGAATTAGATCGCCGTTTATATGTAGCGCGCTCCAGAGTAGGCAAAAAACTAAGTGATAATTTTTATATTTGTTCTTTTTCCTGTCGTACCATCGTTTATAAAGGTTTAGTACAAGGAGACGTTTTAGAACAATTCTATCAAGATTTAAGTAACCCAGCTTACGAGAGTCGTTTCGCCGTTTATCATCGTCGTTTTAGTACCAATACTGTACCAAAGTGGCCCTTTGCTCAACCCATGCGTATTTTAGGACATAACGGCGAAATTAACACCCTTATCGGTAATGTTAACTGGATGAGTGTAAGAGAAGCAAATTTAGAACTACCCGGTTGGACTGACGAAGAATTTGCCGGAGTCACCCCCATTGTTAACATGAATAACAGTGACTCCTATAACCTTGACAGTTCCTTAGAATTATTAGTGCGCACCGGGCGCAGTATTCCCGAAGCCTTGATGATTCTTGTGCCTGAAGCCTATAATAATCAGCCTGAGTTAGAAAAATATCCCGAAATTGTGGATTTTTATAAATACTATGCCGGATTAAAAGAACCTTGGGATGGTCCAGCCTTACTCGCCTTTAGTGAAGGAAAGACGGTGGGCGCTTGTTTAGATCGTAACGGTTTACGCCCAGCGCGCTTCGCCATTACCAAAGATGGTTATGTGGTGGTAGGATCAGAAGCTGGAGTTATCGATTTACCTGAAGAAGATATTATCGAAAAAGGTAAATTAGGACCCGGTCAAATGATTGTAGTTGACCTTGAAAATAATAAACTACTGAAAAACTGGGAAATCAAACAAGAAATCGCTTCCCAAAAACCTTACGGACAATGGTTACAAGAATATCGTCAACATTTGGATCGTGAGACCCTCACCCCCAACCCCTCTCCCACAGGAGATACCCTCACCCCCAACCCCTCTC
>JACYMF010000107.1 GCA_015272165.1 Cyanobacterium sp. T60_A2020_053 | reverse complement strand
TTGTTGTACAAGAGTCTATGGAGGGAAGGGTTTTAAACCTGAAACCTGCTACCTGCTACCTGAAACCTCCCTTAACATTTGAATCAGTGCGTAACGTCAGTAATATAAGAATTATTAGTTACCAAGTTAAAAGCTAAAATGATATGGCTGTAACAGATAAAATAAACTTAAAAGAATTGTACGAAATTGATGATAATTTATGGCTAGAAGAAACTGTAATTTTATTAAAAGAAAACAGGTTAAATGAATTGGATTTGGAGAATTTAATTGAGGAGCTAGAAAGTTTGGCAAGGCGAGATAAATTAGCCATGGGAAGTTTATTAGAACAAGTAATTAGGCATTTACTTTTAATAGAATATTGGCATGATGAAAGAGAAATAAATTATCGTCATTGGCGTTCTGAGATTACCAGTTTTCGAGGACAATTAAATAGGCGTATGACGACGAATCTTGGTAATTATTTAGTTGAAAATTTCGATAGTATTTATAGCTATGGTAGAAAATATGTAATTGATAAATCAGGGCTAGACACTTTTCCTCAATATTGTCCTTATACTTTAGATCAATTATTGGATGAGGATTGGTTTCCTTCTCGGTAATATTTTGCAGAAGGTGGAGTGTATTTCTGGAGAAGTATATGGATAAACTCAGAAAATCAGTTAAAATCAACTTTTGATAGTTAAATTGTCATTAGAGTTAAGTGATCTAACACAGTCATGAATATTGTAAGGATACGGGCGCTGGTAGTAAACGGCTTTCGAGAAGTTATCAGAGATAGAATACTTTATGTTATTGGGTTATTTGCTCTTGTAATTATTATTGCTTCCCGTATATTGCCATCTATTGCTGTTAGCGCTGATGAAAAAATACTACTAGACTTTGGCATTGGCGCCATTGATTTATTAGGAGTTGTTGTCGCCATTTTTGTTGGCACAGGATTGATTAACAAGGAAATTGAAAAAAAAACTGTCTTAATCTTAGTACCAAAACCGATCAAAATTAGTGAGTTTATCATCGGTAAACACATCGGTTTAGTGGCTGTATTAACGGTTTTAGTTGCCATCATGACAGTGATTTATTTAGCTGTCAGCGCCCTCTCCGGGGTTGATATACCCTTGTCTAGCCTATTAATTGCCATTTTTTATATTATTGTCGAATTAGCTCTAATTACGGCGGTAGCCATTACCTTTGGAGTTTTTACTAGCTCGATTTTAGCGACATTATTAAGTTTTGGGGTTTATATCATGGGTAATTTAAGCCGAGATTTACTAGAATTGGGCAAAATTACCGAAAATGAAAGTATCCAAGCCATTACAAAAACCTTATTTCTTATTTTGCCAGACTTACAAAGATTGAATTTGAAAAATGAAGCAGTTTACAACATACTACCAGCTACGGGAGAACTAATTGGTAGTTTAATTTACGCCATAGTATATATAATTTTATTATTAACCATTAGTATGGTCATTTTTTCTCGCCGACAATTTTAGCGGTTAGATTTTAAATTATGACATTGCTGATTTTGCAGATAATTTCTGGTTAGGGTGGGCAATGGTGACTGATTATTTAACAATTCATCAAAAATTATTACTAAGTTTAGAGTGTCACAGTATTAATCTTTTTTTTCAAGAGATTGAAAACATTTTTAAGAAATACTATGGCATTAATCAAGTTATTGTCGCTAACATAAACTATCAGCAATTATTAAATATTATTTTTATTTCTGAAACTATTAGACATCATAAAAAATCTTTACAACTAGAAATTAATGATTATTTCAACAATAACCACGAAAAAGAAAATTGTGACCAGATATACTTATCATCAATAGAGTTATTTAGCATCAAGTTAGCATATCAAAACCAATATTTAGGATGGTTATTAGTCTCTAATTATGGTGAAAAAAAACAAAATTTTGAACCACAATTGATTGAAATAATCAAAAAATATACATCCCTATTTATTTATCATCAAGATATTAAGAATAAAGAAAAGAAAATTAAACAAATTCAGCAAAATCAAAGCGAATATCTATCAAAAATGAATCACGAATTGAGAAGCCCCATTGCTTCCGTCATTGGATTTGCCAAGATGCTTCGTCAACAATTATACGGAGAATTAAATCCTAAGCAATTACAATATGTTAATGCTATTTATGAAGCTGGAAGTTATCTATTGGAATTAATTAATGATTTGTTAGATCTTGCTAAGTTAGATGCTCAAAAAGAAGAATTATTTATTGAAAAATTTTTGGTTAGGGAATTATGTGAGTCTTGTTTATCTTTAGTAAAAATTAGAACTTCTGACGTAAATTTACAGTTAAATTTATCCATTGATGAAAGTGTCAAATATTTAGAAGCTGATAAAAGAAAAGTTAAGCAAATTTTAGTAAACTTATTGACTAATGCTATCAAATTTACTGAAAAAGGATCAGTAACACTAAGAGTAATTGTAGAAAATAAATTGATTAAATTTCAGGTAATTGATACGGGAATAGGGATAAAATTAACAGACCAAAAAAAATTATTTCAACCCTTTACACAAATTATTAATCACTTACAACCCCAACAAAAAGGCACTGGATTAGGGTTAATGATTTCCAGAGAATTGGCAATACTTCACGGCGGTGATATAACTTTAGTTTCTCAAGAGTGGGAAGGTAGTTGTTTCACTCTTTCATTACCTATTACTAGGGATTGATTATTGGTGTTTTTGGAATAATTAGGTGGTGCTAAAAAAGTATTTTGATGAGGGTGGGTGTCAGGTGTCGGGTGTCGCGGTGTTAGGTTAAAGAATTGACAAGAAACTTATGTTTATTGATCTTTTTCTTGTACAAGAGTCTATGGAGGGAAGGGTTTTAAACCTGAAACCTGCTACCTGAAACCTTCCTTAAATTGAACTAAGATGTTGATATTACTAATTTGTAAATGATCGCGCAGCGGCAGCCTTCGGCTGATCAAACCGACTTGATATAATTTATTCGACAAACCGGAAATAACTCATTGTCAATTATCAATTATCCATTCTCAATTTTTCCACGCACTCCACCGTTAATTAAGCAATTACCACTTGTTGACAGAGTTTATCAGAAAATTCTATTTCTTGTAAATAAGTTAATTGGATGGCTTCCGTGATAATTTCTTTAACAGCCATACCTTGTTCATATTTTTTTAACCACTGTTGGGCTTGATTTCCTTCCTCTAAAATTTTATAGGTAGGGCTGAGGAAACAACCAAAACCTTTTGCTTTGGCGAGGGGAAATAATTCGGGCAAAAGTTGCTCTAACCATTGTCGGGCGGTAATTTCTCTGCCGTCATACCAATGATAAAGGATAGCATCTAAGCTATTTTTACTAACCGCTTGTTCGTTATATTTAGTGATTTTCAGTAATTCTGCTTCTAAATCCCCCGTCTTAATAATACTTTGTTGTAACGGGTCTAGGGTATCATCTTCTAAAATTTGAAATATTCTTGCTTCTAATATAGCGGTGATGGCGAGTAAGTGAATGGGATTTAAAACTAGGTCACAAATCCTTAATTCTAAGCGGTTGAGACTATAGGGGCGATTATCTCCATTTGGTCTTACAGAAGACCACAAATGTCTTACATTTTGCATTGTACCTAATTTTAGTTGTTCTTCTGTCCAGCGCGCGAAGCCGTGGTGATCAGCGAAAAGTGGTACACTCAAGGGAGTTTGGGGAAATAGTTGCCAACGGGTGGAATGGTAGCCAGTTACTTTGTTATCGAGGAAGGGAGACGAGGCACTCAAAGCAAGGAGGAGGGGCGCTTCAAGGCGGATTAAGCGATAGGCTTGGATGAGTTTTTCTGTGTCTTCGATACCGATATTGATATGAATACTAGCGGTAACAATTTTAGTATGATAGGTTGCTTCAATATAATCATGGTAGTGATTGTCAGGATCAGAGCGATAAAATTTATTACTATCACCAAGGGAAAGGGTGCTACCCGGTACGATGGTATAATCCCCAAGAGATTGTAAATAGTGGCGTAAATCTCGGCGCGGGCGCAACAAAGCACATAACAGGCGCTCGTAATTGCAGAGGGGCGCTGTAGTATATTCTACGTTACGGTTGTCAGGTTCGCGCACAAAACCGGGTACATCTCGGACGATTTGGCTTGATAAACCCACCACTTCCCCTTGTTGTGTGCCTGTATAGACTTCAACCTCGAATCCCTTTGATAATAGCAACGTTTTGCCTCAACCATTTTCAAATATTCATTATATCAAACAACAAGCAAAGGGCAAGGGGCAAAGGGCAAAGGCTAAAAAAGGGCAAAGGGCAAAGGTTAAAAGAGCAACTTATGAAAAATGATTATTATGGCAAAGTTCTTAATTTATAAGCATTTCACCGCGACACCTGACACCTGAAGCCTGACACCTCCCCTCACCAAAATACTTTTTCAGCACCACCTAATTAGGGATAGTTTGAAAATTTTTCCCTTCATAAACATAAACGGTTTCGGTAACTGCCCCAGCGCGCTTCACCGTTATCTCAGTAATACGGTTAAAATCAGCAAAATAATTAGCAAATTCTTGGTTAGCTTCTTCATCACTACCAAAAGTTTCGGTAGTAATATAAAGGGCATTTTTGCCTAAAAATTGCTGGAGAGGAAGCCAAAAACTAAAACCGCGCGCATCATTACTAAAGCAAGTTACGGGCATATCTTTAGTTGCTTCATTTTGAGCCAATGCCATGGCTAAATAACCGCCTAAATAATAGACATTGGTAAACACAAAATCACTGTTATTAATTACCTGTTGAAATTGTGGCGATGATTGAAATTCTCGCCCTAATTGTACCACGTCCAAAAGTTCATTGGAAGGATCATTTTCAGGGCTAATGAAACCGATGGGAAAAGGATACTGATTAGGATTTTGTAATAATCCTGTTGTAAAATGTAGTAAACCAATTAATAAAAGAGTGTTAATCATTCCTCCAGAGATAATTAACCAATTTTTCACCCGTCGGGGAAATTCTCTCGTCCAAACGCTGGTATAGTAGCCTAATAATATTGTCATACTCCAAAACCCAGCTAATGCCCATGTGGGTAATATTTGTGTTACCGCACCTAACAAGGTAAAACCCACCATCAGAGGTAATGAAAACCAGAGGATTAATTGACTGGGGTAGTGAGGGCGCTGTAAAATTTCCATCAATGTTGCTTTAATGGCAATCCACCACAAGGGAAAACCAAAACTAGGAAATAAATAACCTACCGTTGCTAAAAAATACACTAAGAAATTAAGTAGATTAATATGTCTTTCTCCCCCCTCAAAACGCCCCGATAATTGAAAACCGAGAGAAATCCAATCATGTTGCCAATTCCAATACCAGAGGGGAAATAATATCACCACAAATGATAATAAACCCCACCATAGCCACACAGACTTAAATACTTGCCGATGGTGAGGGGCGCTGAGACAAAAACCAATTAAACTAAAGCCAAGAGTAAAACCATGATATTTCCCCAAACAAGCGCCCCCCACCGCTACACAAATTAAAATTAAACGATAACTAGGCTGATATTCTCTCTGTCTAAAAAATTCCTCACTGGCAAAATATAACGTTAAAGTCCAAAAAAACATCAAAGGCACATCGGGAAGAGTTAACACCCCAAAAGCGATATTAAAAATCGGGATGAGAGAAGCAATAAGTAACGTAAAATAACCAGCTTGAGGATTAAATAATTTTTTTGCCGTCAAATATAGTAAATATAAACTAACAGTATGTAAAATTAAACAGCCTATTCGTATAGTGAATTGATTAACTATGCTTGTTAACCAAACCCCGATACCCGTAGTAAATGCCACTAACAGAGGATGATCAAAATAACTCCAATCAAGGTATTTGCTATATAGATAATAGTAGGCTTCGTCATAACCCGGCGGTAAAAAAGAAGCAATTATCGTGCGCCAAATTAAACCAATGCCAAGAATCCAGATAACTTGCTCATTGATTTTTCGATCTTTTCGATTGACATTAATATCCTTCATCAAAATAGTCAAAGTGGAGTTTTTATACTGTAATTCATTACAAAGTATACTTTATTATTTTGTGGTCATAAAGATTATCAACAAAAGCACCGTTCATTTTTTCTGTTACCTTAAAAATAGACAATGTCCCGGTAATAGAATAAATAGAGGCGTTGCATCATTGCAGGATGATATGCAATTTTCTGATAGGTTGAAACAACTGTAATATTAAAGGCGATGACCTTTTTAAAATAAGTGACAATCTCTCATAAACTT